>CAZVNH010000247.1:0-4466 GCA_964628575.1 uncultured Thermoplasmatales archaeon
CGGGTCTTACACCCTCGGTTTCAGACCACGCAGTATTCACAGCCTATTCAATAATTAAAAATTAGATTAGGTGAGAAAAAGAAGATTTGAAAAATAAAGAAAAGGAATTATTTAAAAAATAGCAGGAGATTTATTAAAAGAACTTAATTATGGAAAAAATATTGACAGGTTATCAAAAAAATTTATAATAAATTATTGAGTAAGATGTGAAATGAATCAAAAAAATAATTTAGACAAAGATCTTTTAAATAAAATAGAACATATTTCTTTTAAACCAATTTTTATAATGGGTGTGCCTCGTTCAGGAACAAGTATTTTATATAAGATTTTAAACACTACAGATAATTTCAATATAGTCAACTCTTATAGAATAATAGAATATGATAATTTGATATATAATCATATAAATGATAAAGAAAAAAAAGCCAAACAAGACCTTGATTTCTTTTTTAAAAATAAATCTCAAAATGATAGAGGAATTGACAAACTACAAATTAATTCAGATTTTGAAGAAGAATATGGTTTTATTTTAGCACGAAAACAATATGTTAATAAAATTACAAAAAAAACATTGGACTTATTTGAAGAAATTTGTAAAAAAATACAATTCATATCAAATAATAATAAGCCTGTTTTGTTAAAAAATCCTCATGATTTTGCAAATTTCATATATATTAAAAATGTTTTTCCAGAATCAAAATTTATTTTCATTCATAGAAATCCATTAAAAACATTAAATTCCCAACTAAATGCAATGGATACGCTTTTTAAACAAAAAAGCCACTATATGGCAGTTTTATCTCCTTGGTATAATAATGTTTTTAATAATCCATTAAAGTTAAAATACTATAGGTTTTTTTATTCAAAAGATAATAAAAATAGATTATTAACAGCTTTAAATAAATTGCATAAATCAGCTAATTATTATCTTGAAAACATTCAATCATTAAACAAAGATATTAATTATATAGATGTTAAATATGAAGAAATTTGTGAGAATCCTAATTTATCAATTCAAAAAATCATGAAGTTTTTAAATTTAGAAATAAAAAATGAAATCGATTATAATGAATATATAAAAGTAAGAAAAAAACCAGTATTAGAAATAATAGAAAAAAGAAAAATAAAAATATTATCTAAAATGCAGAATTATACTTCTTATTTAGGATATTCCAACTCTTTTCTAGAAAAAATATAAAAAAAAATTGATTTTGTTTCAAATATTTTATAATTTTCATTAAACATATTTAAAAGAAAAAGATTTATTAAAGATATTTAATTTCATTAACATTAATAATCTAAAGGAGAATATAAATATGGGATTATTTGGTGGAGAAAAAATAAGTTTGATTCTTGAAAGCTATAATTACAAACCTGGCGATGTAATCAAAGGAAATATTAAATTAAACTTGAAAAAACCAATTAAGGCTAGAAAAATGGAAGTTTCTTTCCTAGGTCAGAGAAGAGAACAATACAGAAGTGATAATAGAACACGGACTAGACATGTTAATGTATTCAATTTTACAATGCCACTAGGACCTGAAAAAGATTATCAAAATGAAAAATTTGACTTTGAAATTAAGATACCAAGCGATATTATTCAGCAAACAAAAACACAACATGAAGGTAAACTCGATGGGAAACTTGGTCAAATAGTATCAGTTGGTGCAGCTTTAGCAGGTCATAGAACATATCCTATTGAATGGAGTATATACGCCGAACTTGATATTCCAATGAAATTCGATGTAAAAAAATCTCAAAAGATAATTCTATCTGAGGATTAAAAAAATTACATTGATCTAAGTCTTTTTATTCTTTCATCGATTGGTGGATGTGTTGACCACATACTTCGTGCTGATGTACTTTTGAAAGGATTTGAGATATATAGTGGTGCTACTGTTTTTGAGCCTTTAGGTTTTCCCTTAGGATGATCTTGTTTTATCTTTTCAAGTGCTTTAGCAAGTCCTTCTGGATTTCTTGATAGATATGCTCCACTTGAATCAGCAAGATACTCTCTCCTACGTGAAATTGCTAGATATACAAGTCTTGAAAATAATGGTGCAAGAATTGCAAATAGTATCGCTATTACAATTAGAATAGCGTTTCCTTCGCCTTTACCTCTACCTCGACTACCACCACCCCAAAACAATGACCAGAAAATGATTTCTGATATTAATGCAATTGCTCCAACAACAGCTATTGTTACTGTTGCAATTAAAATATCATGGTTTTTTATATGACTCATTTCATGAGCGATAACACCTTCAAGTTCTTCTTGGTTAAGTTTCCTCAGTGCACCTGTTGTAACACATATTACTCCTTCCTCAGGTTTTTTACCTGTTGCAAAAGCATTTATATTGTCTGAGTCTTGTACATAAACCTTTGGCATCGGAAGTCCTGCTGCTATACTCATTTCCTCAACTCGGTGAATGAGAAGTTTTTCCTCTCGCATTTGTGGATTTGCAGGGCGAGCTTTAGCAGCAGATAAAACAGCTGAAACAGATATCGAATATGTTATTGCTATGTACCCTATAGCTATTGGTACTGCAAAGATTAATGATATAATCCAGTTTCCTCCAAAAAAAATGTATCCAAATGCAAAAACAATTCCCATAAATAGAAATGCCATTAGAGCACAGACTACAACAGTTAATCGTTTATTTCTTCGAATGTGGTCTTCAACTAGTAATTTTTTCTCCATATTAATCAAATAAAATATAGAATTTGTTTAGAATTTTACCTTTGGAACTTCCCTTGCAGCATCTGGAATTTGAAGCATCTCTCTGGTCTTTCGACCCATCCTCCTTGCAAAGAATAAACCAGGAAATGTCTCAATAGTATTATTATACGCAAGTACTGAATCATTGAAATGTTGTCTTGAATATGCAATCTTGTTTTCAGTATTAGTAAGTTCATCTTGAAGATTTAGAAAGTTTTGATTTGCCTTTAGATCTGGATAGTTTTCAGCTACAGCAAATAATGATTTTAAAGCACCTGTAAGCATATTATCTGCATCAATATTTTCTTGTGGAGTTTTTGCACTCATCAAAGCAGAGCGTGCTTTTGTAACATTTTCAAGAACTTCTCTTTCATGTTTCATATAACCTTTGACTGTTTCCATAAGATTAGGAATTAACTCTGCACGCCGTCTAAGTTGGACATCAATTTGTGCCCAGCTATTGTCAATTCGGTTCTCCATTCTAATTATCTTGTTGTGGTATCCCCAAAACAGTAGTAAGAATAATACTACAATTATTATTACAATTATTCCTATCCATAACAACATAATTTCGCCTCACACTTTTTTAAACAGGGTTAATAACAGGTTTTATTTAAAGTTATTGTACTTTTTAATGCTTTTAGTTATCTATTGATAAATTTTATTGCATATAGATAGAATAAAAAACAATTGAAAGTCATTTCTATTAGATCATTCAATATGAAAACATTTGGCCAAAGAGTTAAAAAAGCATGGAAAAACATATACAAAAATAATAAGAAAAACAAAGAGAAAAAAGTAAAATAGAAGCAGTTGTTAATGAATCAAGGCTAAAGTAATATGTGTTATAGATATTCAGTTCCAGGTTCAGATGTTCTTGAAAAAAGATTTAGTGCAGTATTCGATAAAAATGAAAGATTTGATAGAAGATATCATACATCAGCTTTTGACTCACCAAAATTACCAGTTATTACAAATGAAAAACCAGAACAAATCCAACTTTTTCATTGGGGGCTTATACCTGTTTGGGTGAAAAACAAAAATAATGCAGATGAGATTCGGACTAAAACTGCAAATGCACGTGGAGAAAGCATATTTGAAAAACCATCTTTTAGAAATTCAGCTGGAAAAAAACATTGTTTAATTCTTAGTGATGGTTTTTTTGAATGGCAGTACTTTCAGGGTAGAAATTATCCATATTATATTCAACTTAAGGATCATGAGCCTTTTGCAATGGCAGGGCTTTGGGAATGCTGGACTGATAAAGAAACAGGTGAAGAAATCAATACCTATACAATAATTACCACTGATGCAAATCCTTTGATGGCAAAGATACATAATAAGAAGAAACGAATGCCTGTAATACTAAGGACTGAAGATGAAAGAATATGGATTAGTGATAACATTGATAAGGATTTGAGTATGAGTCTTATCAAACCATTTGATCAAAACAAGATGGAGGCTCATACAATCTCTCGATTATTAATATCAAAAGAAGAAAATCCTGATACATCTCAAGTAATCGAACCATACGAATACAAAGAACTTGATTCTTCCTTTGGTCAATCAAGTCTGTTTTAATAATATTTTACAAAATTGTCATTTATTTTTTCTTATTTGATTTAAAAAATTCATATGCCTCTTTAGGATTATATTTCTTATGAACCACTGTGTTTACTGATTTAATCATAGCAACAGGATCACTGCTTTGGAAAATATTTCGTCCCATATCTACACCTATTGCTCC
>CAZVNH010000248.1:0-4466 GCA_964628575.1 uncultured Thermoplasmatales archaeon
TACTATTATTAAATCTGGCGTTAAAGATAAGCCCGAAGCTGAACCGTGATAGATATATATAGCCCCTTCATCACTAGCAACATTATCGTAATAAGGAGCGCTTATAACCACACCATCATAACCATCATTGTTGATATCTTCTATAGGACATGCTGGTAAAATAGTCCTAATATTATAATTTTCTCTTAGCCACCAAGCATCATTACCTTCACTATGACTCCAAATGATCTCTTGATTTTTTCCATCCCATATTTCTATTTTTGGTGCAAATTCTCCTTCAGAGTAAAATATAATACTATCATCTGAACCATCGTTGTTAAAATCAGAACATGCAAAATCAACTGTTGTTCCCCATTTTTCAAATTCCATTAGTTCCTGACCATTATTTCCACTAAGAACCCTATATACTTCAGGTATGTCCTCTCCAATCCAAATAGAATAGATAATATCCTTAACATTATCTCCATTGATATCATCAATCACATGGATTCCATCTTTATCAAAATTACCGTTCTTTTCATCTTTTGAAAAAATCTCAGTATATTCGTAATCTAAAGTATTATCAAATGTACTTTTAAGAATCCATATTTCATCCCATGAAATCTGTAAGAGTTCATCGTATCCATCACTATTTACATCACCTAAAGAAAGATACCTTAACTGATTATCATTCATCCAAGTCCATACTTCTCCCAATTCATTATCATTGTCTTCATATGATCTATGCCAAACAATCTTACCATTGGTACTATTCAAAATATAAACATGACCCTCACTGCCAACAATAAAATCAGATATTCCATCTCCTGAGACATCAGATATAACATCAAGAGAGGTAATGATTTTACTCAACCAATGATCATTATCCCAACCAAAAAATGATTTATTTACAATATAAGACCAATATATTATATCACCTGTTGAACCAGATATTGTTATTAAATAACTATAATCACCTTCACTATTCCAATACTGAGAATTATCATTAGGTTGTAAATAACAAACAATATCATTAACTCCATCTTGGTTGATATCATCAATAATCTTTAGATTTCTGAAACCTCCATATTTCGTAATATTATCATATGACAATTCTTGACTCCACGACAAGGATCTTTTTTCACCATCTATCACATAAATCATTCTTGAAGAACCTTCGGAAAGGAAATCTCCAGAATCTTTATTTTCTTGAGAGAAAACAAGTAAATCTTTTGTATCTGATCCTACAAGATTTATTTCTTCAATTTTCATATTGTTTATTCTTGGGTAAAACCAAGCAATATCACCATTAAAATCTAATTTAAATAAATCATCTTGATCTGAACATAGAAGAAAAAAATCACCTTTTAAATCAGTAAAAATATAGCTGTTACTTTCTCCAAAATTTAATGAAAAATTCAAAGAAATAGAAATTGAACTGGATAAATCATCTGTAGGTACAAGATTAATCTTTGAACTTGTAGATGGTAAAATGATATATTCAGAACTATTGTCACTTACAATTTCCAGTTTATCAACATAGGATAATCCATCAAATTCTTTTTCGTCTAGTTTATTTGCTTTAGTTGGATCAATAATGAATATTTTTCGTTCATATCCTTGATACTCCTGACCACTAGATCTCCTATTACCCGGATAAGTATAAACTGCAATTTCTGAATTCCCATCATTATTAATATCAGAAATCTTAGTTGCACGTAGATTAAAATAATTAAATTCACCAATATTTGTCGGTGTTGGTGTATCCCAATCATTCGAACTTTCAAGGTATAATCTTGACAATTCAGAATCTACATAGTCAATTATTTGAGTGGATTCTGAAATTTTACCTGATTTATAGTTGATTATATAGATATAACCATCTTCACAGGTTACTGCTAAACTTTGTATGCCTCCGACTTCTAAAGGTATAATATCCCAGACTGAACGTGTAATCGTTCCTTTAATAATATCTGAGGAAGGTTCCTTAACTGTATAAGATTTAGATATTTTCTTTTTCCAAACTAATTTATCAAGATTATTATCAAGACGATATAAATAACCGTTCTGATCTCCGACAACAATATCATCATCAATCACTGCAATATCCCAGATATTATCTGAACTTTCAAATGATCCTAATCTATTACCATCTCTATCAAGACATATCACATTATATCCTGCAGTTAAATAAATCTCATCAGAGGATGAAACTTCAAGATCAATAACTGGTAGTTGTCTCATTGTCCACATCATATCCTGATCATATACCTCCATTTCAGCAGAATAATCCCAAAGTTTTTCACCACTTAGACTATCAAAACATAAAACATTGGGAAAATAACTATCTGAAGTACTTACAATAATCTCTTTTTCTCCATTCCCATTTATATCTGGAATAGTTTTTATATTAGTTACATGTGAGCCTGTTTCAATAAAATTTTTAATTAGACCATTTGAAGAAATGATATACACTCCTATCTCAGTTCCAAAAAAAACATCAGTATTACTATTAATTATACCTGAAAGATTATCAAGACCTACATTGCTTGTAATAGAACCTGAGATACTATTTTGAGTTATTTCAACTGATGAAGAACCTACAATTTGAGAAAAAAATAATAGAGTAATAACTATAAATAAAATTATTTTTTGCATCCGCATCCAACCTCTAATAATGGAAATAAAAAATAGGTAAATAAAATTATCGAAACAACATATACAATTGTTAAACAAAAATAAAGGATAAGAACCATAATATTTATAAAATCATATGATTAAGTAAAACAATATTTATGATAGTCGATAATATATTTTACTTAATACTTAAAAAAGATTATGACTAATAATTTTATAATATTTCAAAAAAATCTATAAATATAAATCTTTATTTCCAATTATAATTTATTATATTTTCTTAATAATAGAATTTATAGTAATATTTTTTACTTTTTTTAAAAAAATAAAGAATTATAAACAATATTTTTTTACTATGTTAAAAAAGGGTATGTATTGAGGGAGATAAAAAATATCTGTGGAGATTTAAAATGAAGTTTTCATTGAAAAAAATAATTAATTCAATATTTTCATTATTTGAAAACTCATATATCTATAAAAAAACAAAAAATAATTTAACTAGATTCTTGGATTGGGCTGATGTCCATCCGGTAAAAGCACTAATTTTTTTATTCTTATTTTTCACTATAATTAAAATTATTATAACACAAATATTTATAGATCCATCAAACTTAGTAGATGGCTTTGTCTATACAAAAATGGGATACAGTCTTGTTGAATATAAAAATTTTTCAATATACGGAGTACCAACATCAAAATATCCACCTTTATATCCTATCTCTATTTCACCTGCATTCTTTTTTGATAGCGCATTAACAAATATTAGGATTGTAAAAATATTCAGTGCTTTTTTCTCATCTCTTATCGTATTCCCGGTTTTCTTTTTTGCAAAAGAATTTTTAAATACAAAGAAATCAATAATAACTACTTGTATAGTATCATTAATGGCTGGCTCAATAATATGGGTTTTTAATGTGGTCAGCGAATGTCTTTTTTATACATTATTTTTAATAACTGTTTATTTTATCTATAAATCATCTTTTGAAGAAGGAAATAAATATAAAATTACATCTGGAATTCTTATTGGTCTATGTTTCTTAACTAGATATATAACCATTATCTTATTTCCTACAATCATTATTTATTTTATTTTTATAAAATTATATGAAAAAAATGATAAAAAAATAAATGTATTTATTATTGGGATTAGAGACAGTATTATTGTTGGATGTTTCTCTATAATAATTATTCTACCATGGTTTATTAGAAATGGTAATCTTTTTGGTTACACAATTAAAGGTATGCTTGGTTATTCGGAGCTTATATCTGATACTGCAACAAAATTATCAACAATAGCTGATGAATTAGGTTCGATTGGAACAGGAGAACAAATGAATAATGTCACAAATATTTCTGAAACACAAATTGGAGGAACAACATTTATTATAAATTTCTTAACTCATTTCATTTTAACTCATGGATTATTAATCCTTGCATGTGGCATTATATTCTTAGTTTTATATGTATATCTAATATTTCATATCGATAAAAAAAAGGAAAAAAAACTATATTTTTTAGTAATTCTGACACTTATTATTACAGAATTACTCATTTGCTTATCATCTCTTCATAATATAACACTTCCATGGAGATTACATGGCAGATATATAGAACCAGTATTTCCTCTTATAATACTATTAGGATATATCTCATATTCTAGAATTAAAAAAATGAATATTGATTTTATAAAAAAAACACTTCTTATCTTTTTACCAATAACTGCTCTTATATCTGTTGCATGGGGTCATATGGGTGGAATGATATCTATATCATATATAGGCATAATCAAAAATCTACCACTATATGTAAATAAATTCTTTGGAATTAATTTCAAAAGCAGGATTTTTCTC
>CAZVNH010000249.1:0-4456 GCA_964628575.1 uncultured Thermoplasmatales archaeon
AGTTTGAAGTCTAGATCCATCAGGTAATTTCCCATCAACAATAGGTTGAAATATTGAAATCTGCTTTCCACAGATCTGAGCTAAACGAATAACAAAAGAATCCAGTTCATTTTCATTTGAAAATTTAACATTTGTTGTTATTGCATCATATTTTTTATGATAAATAAATATTGGAACGTGATGACCATCGCATGATATGTCTTCAATTCCTTCATCCTGCATTATAATATCAATTTTTCCATATCCTAAAAATTCTTTAAAGATATGATAAAAGATTTTATCTTTTGTTTCATTTATTAAAATTTCTAACTCATTTTTATCTAGATTTTTGTATTGATCTATCGGTTTTTCATTTTTTATTTTTTTTGAAAATAATGGTTTTTTTTCTTTATTTTTTTCTTCTAATTTATTTTCTATTTTAGTAATACTTTTATAATATTTTTTTCTATCATCTTTTGATATTTTTCCTCTATCAAGAAATTGAATATTATTATCAATAACAATTTGATTTAGAGTGTTTATTAAAAAATCTTCTTTTTCTTTTTTTTCCATGTTTGATATGTTTACATTAGCTAACATTTTAAATAAATGAGTTAATTCTTCTTTTACATCCTTTTCATAATCGTTTAACTCTGGTTCAGATAATTCATAGACATACTCGTTGATATCATGGTTATAAATTACTCTTCTTGAACCTAATCCTTTCCATCCAAAACCTTTCTTTTCTTCAATAATTTCAATATTTCCTTCTGTTAGATTTATTAAATCTATATTTGCGATTTTTTCTTTTAATTGTTCTTCATTTTTTATTTTTTTTTCATCTGTAATTTTTTCTTCTGTTTTAACTAACAAACCTTTTTGTTTAGATTCAACAATTATTTTTTCTTTGTTTTTATCTGAATTATATTTTTTCTCTTCTATTTTTGATTCAAGTTCTATTAGTTTCTTTGGTTTTTCTTCGTTATTTATTATTTCTTTATCTTTATCTAATTTATACTTTTGTTCTTCTATATTAGATTCTAATCCTAAAGGTTTTTTTATTTTTTCATCATTAATTATTTTTTGTTTTCTTTCTTTTGCTTTTTCTAACAGTCCTTTTTGTTTTGATTCCACAGTTATTTTTTCTTTTTTAAAATCTGTCTTTTTTTCAATTTCTTTTTTATCAACTTTTAAAATTTCATCTTGTTCCTTGTTTAGAATATTTTTTCTTTGTTGAGCTTTTTCTAAAAGACCCATCCTAAATCACTTACTTTTTATATTTTGAAATTACTTTTTCATAAATTTCAAAATCTTTTGATTTTACAAATTCATTTATTGTATCTTCTGGTAATTTTTCTAAAAGATTATCTATTATCGTTAGTGCTTCACTTATTTCATTATCAAAAGTATCTTTTTTTTCTTTTTCTATTGGTGAAACCGTCTTTGATTCTAATATTATTGCTTCTTCTTTTTCATTTTTTTCCTTTTTAAATAAGCCTTTTTTTTCTTTTTCATTTTTGTCTTTTGTTTCTTCTTTTTGTTGTTTTTCTGTTTTAGATTTTTCTTCTTTTAATTTCTTTATTTTCTTCAGTTTTTCTTCTTTTTCTTTTTTTCTTGATTCTTTTTCATTTATTTTTTTCTCTTTTAATCTTTGTTTTTCTTTAATTTTTCTTTCTCGTTCTTGTTTTTTTAGCTCTAATTGATTTATTTTTTCTTCTCTTTTCTTTTCTTCGATTCTTTGTTTTAATTCTTCTTCTTTTAATTTTGCTATTTTCTCCATTTCTTCAATTTCTTTTTTCTTTTTTTCTAGATCTTCTTTCGTTTTTTCTAATTCTTCTTTTGTTTTTGTTAGTCCATTATTTTCAAAATTTGTATTAGACTCATTTTCTGATTTTTTATTTTCTCTCTTTTTTATTTTTATATATTTTTTTGGTTTTAATGAGCTATTTTTTTCATGAAAGAAATAATATTTTGAATCATTTTCTTGATCATAAGATGAATTTAAAGAAAATGCTACTTCTGATTTATCTTGAAATTGTTTATTTAATTCATGAAAATTTGATTTGTTTTGATCGTTTTGGATTTGAAAATCTGTTTTAAAAATTGGTATTTCTGGTTTTTTTATCGAGTGTTCTCTCTTTTCAATTAATGGAGTAGATATTTTTTTTTCTTTAATAGTTGATTTGGTGAAAATTCTATTTTGTATATTGAAATTATGTATTAATTCATCTATTTCATTTGTAACATCTAATTTTTGATTAATTAGTTTCTGTATTTGAGATTCGTTATACTATATGTTGATCAAATGGCTTTGGATTAAATTTTATTTTTTTTCTCTTCATTGAATGATAAAGTCCATTTTCAATTGTTAAAAAAATATTTAATTTTATTTTATTATTTTTTTTTGGCATTCTAACCAAATCTCCTTGGATTTAGTAGATGCTCTACAATAACACACTTTTGTGGCATCCCATTAATACAATTATGTAAGGTAATATGAATTTAATAAAATTTTCTATCAAAACAAATCTTTTGACATATTTACATTTGTCTTTTTTATTTTTTTGTAATTTTAGCGAGAAAGGTTTATATAAAATAATGTTAAAAATTAACATGGTAGGAGTTAACACAATTGGTGTTTAAAAAAGGGTGAAAAATGAATATTATAACTGGTTTAAATATTAAAATTCAAAAAGTATTTATACCATTTGTGTTATCTACTATTAAAAAAAGCTTATTAATAAGCTAGGAGAGAATGGGATATGAAGGCAAATAGAAAATTTAAAGAAGAAGAGAATGCTGTTTCTGCTGTTATCGGTGTTATTCTTATGGTAGCAATTACAGTAGCAATAGCAGCAACAGTATATGTCTACGTTGCAGGTTTTGGATCAGAAACAAGTGCGCCTGAGAATGCTACATTTACTGCAAGAATTCTAGGAGGAAATCTAAAAATTACCTATTCTAATGGAGATGAAGACATTGCTACATCTGATATAACTATTGTAATTGATACTGGATATGCATTAGTTCTTGGTACAAATGGAACATCAGGTGATTTATCAAGTGATGGTAATTGGGATCCAGGTGATTATGTAACAAATCCAGTTACTGATATCGATAATGATCCCTGTATGGTTTCAGTTGTTGTAAAAGGAACAACAGTATTAGATACAGAAGTCAATCTATAATTAACATTATATTTCTCTTTTTTTTTATTTTTTTCATTAATTTAATATTCATATTAGTGATTGTGTCATTCTCATGTCTGATATTATCTTAATTCTTGATATAATACGATTGATACTTGGTGCTTCAATTCTTTTATATGCCTCTTATACTGATATTAAAACTAGGAAGGCATCAAATTTTTTATGGCTTATAATGGGTATTGCTGGTTTATTGTTATTATCTATTGAATATTTAGATGGAGGGCTAGAAGGAAAAGAGATACAATTGATTTTTATACCAATAATGATAGGTCTTGTTTTTCTTTTATTTCAACTTCGTCTTATCTTTGGTGGTGCCGATGCTAAAGCATTAATGGCAATTACAATACTTGTTCCAATTCAACCGGTGATATATAATTTTCCTATATGGGGAAAGTCGTATATGCCAGCAGTTTGGACTATTTTTTCAAATTCAATAATCCTGTTTTTATTAATACCTATAAGCCTATTTTTCTATAATATCTTTAAAAGAGATATCAGATTTCCATACTGTTTTATTGGTTATAAAATGAGTGTTAAAAAAGCTCGAGCAAAATTTGTATGGCCTCTTGAAAGAATTGTTGATGGAAAAAGCAAGTTTGTTTATATGCCCAAAGATTTTGATGTTGATGATGAGTTTGATGAATTTGAAAAACAAGGTATAAACGAGATTTGGGTTACACCAAAGATACCTTTTATGATACCACTTCTTGGTGGATTTATAGTTGCATTTGTTTTTGGAGATATATTGTTTTATCTCATGAACGTAATAATTTAAATTTTTTAGTAAAAAATACAAATAGTAGTTCTTGTTTTACCTTTCGTTTGAATCATGGCAGCTAAGAAAGATTATTATGATATTCTTGGAATTTCAAAAGATGCAAGTAAAGCTGAAATTAAAAAAGCTTATCGAAAACTTGCATTAAAATATCATCCAGATAAAAATAAAGAAAAAGGTGCAGAAGAGCGATTCAAAGAAATCTCTGAAGCATATGCAGTTCTTTATGATGATGATAAAAGAAAACTGTATGATATGTATGGTCATGCAGGAATTGATCAACAATTTAGCCAGGAAGATATATTTAGAGGAGCAGATTTTGGGGATATCTTCAGAGGGATGGGTTTTGACTTTGGATTTGATGATATCTTGGAGCGATTCTTTGGACAGAGAATGGGTTTTGAAAGACGAGCTTCTCAAAATCGACGTGGTGCTGATCTCAGATATGATATAGAAATCAGTCTTGAAGACGCATATCGAGGAGTAGAAACAA
>CAZVNH010000250.1:0-4444 GCA_964628575.1 uncultured Thermoplasmatales archaeon
ACCTTGTTGTTATACCAGGATATACCGTATTTAATCCTATCACCATCTGGGTCAGTTGAAGTTATTTTTAATTGGAAGGTGTCCTTGTCGTAGATATTACTTGGTTTTGAAGGTCTGTTGTTTTCGTAATCTTCTATTTTTAGTAACCATATTCCATTATTCTGCCCGGCTATAACATAGTTCCCATCATTGGATTTGATTATTTTATAGGGTCTTCCGCCGATTATTTTATCCCATAGCTTGTTGCCGTTTCCATCGGTTTTTAGAATCCAACCTGAAAAATCTGGTAAACCTGAACGTCCTACTCCAACAACTGCATAGCCGCCATCATCTGTTTTAGTAACAGAATATCCACTGTCCTGGTCTCCTCCGCCATAATGCTTTATCCATTCCAGGTTTCCCGAACTATCTGTTTTAAAAAGACCAATATCGCACCATGATTCATACTCAGGAGTATAATGACCAGTAATTAAATAGCCTCCGTCATCAGTTTGTATAACATCTTTACCATCATCAGTGGAGTGTCCGCCGTAGCTTTTGTTCCATAGTTCGTTTCCCTCACTGTCTGTTTTTAAGAGCCATGCATCACCTCCACCAATGTCAAAAGAATAGGTATCCCCTGTGATAATAAAGCCTCCATCTTTTGATTGGATCAAACTGCTCCCACTATCACCTGCAAGTGCTTCTCCTCCAAAAGTTCTGTTCCATTGTTCTTTTCCATTCAGATCGGTTTTTATTAACCAAGTAGCGCTTTTTTCTGTTCCACCATAAGTGGAAAGTGATGCAAGTATAATATAACCATCTGTAACTTCTATTGCACTATCTCCCCAACAAGAGCCATCTCTATCTTGCTTTCTAAAAGTTTTAAACCATAATTCATTACCATACTCATCTGTTTTACACAGAAAAACTCGTCTTATATTGTCCTTTGAAATATACCCATCACCACCTGTACAAAGAAAACCACCATCACTGCATTCAATAGCATCATAAGCCTCATCATTCAAATCTCCACACAAGTATTTTATCCATTCATCATTACCGTTTTTATCTGTTTTAATTAATACAGCATCTCCTTCACTTATTCCACTTATGATATATCCCTCATCAGATGTCTGTCGTACTGAAAGAGCCTGGCCGTTCCCATAGACTTTATTCCAGAGGATATTAGGAGGATCATCTAAACAATCTAAATTTAGGATTTCTTCTCCATTTTTAATGCTGACAAATCCTGTGTATTGTGTTTTTTCATAATAATTCCAATTATTAATTGAAAATCGTCCCTCATCTCCCTCGTAAGAACTATCTATAAGATCGTTGTCTAAAGATTTTTCTAAAACATTAATATTCTTTTCAATATAGATACTATTAACCATAGGTATAATAGGTAACAGGAAAAACAATGCAATTATAGCTAAACAGGATATCTTTTTCAATACCTTTCCCCCAAGGTATCAATAAGGCTCTTTGGATAAATAATTTTCCTTGGGATGTTAGATTTATGTATTCATGTGTAAATGTGCCGTTTAAGCTCCACTTAATAAATTAAAAATTGTTTATATTGTTAAACAGACATTTTCAATATTTAATAAATGTAATAATTCATCAAGTCTTTCATTATTAAAACTTCCATTGATTTTTTCAAGCATATCGTGTGCTCTGTAGAAGATTTCTTCTTGTTCAACAACTCCATTTAATGTTTTATCTATAGCATTTTGGTATATATGTTTGCATATTAGTATACCGTCTTCAAATGAAAGCTCATTTTTCATAAATATGCTCCCCATTTTTCGTATATATATTTAGTTAAAAAACTTTTTTAAATTTTATAATATTAAATTAATTTTGATTCACAATATTTTTTCATCGAGCAGTTAATACATCTTTTGGGATTGTTATGGTTTAATATTATTTTTCCTGCTTTCATTTGCTTTCTCATTTTTTTAATAGTACTTTCAAGTTCATATCTTAATTGGGGATTAAAAGGGATTTTATACTGAGTTGAGTTATTATATATTAATATCCCATATGGTACAAAATTTCCATAATTTTCCTCTATTAAATGACAATAGGCAGCTAATTGGTATATATGATTATTTTGAGGCTTATTATGTCTGCCAGTTTTTACTTCAACAGGTAAATATTTATTTTTTTGTTTGATAATATAATCAGGTTTTCCCGAAAGCATATATTTTTTTGAAAAAAATGGTTTAGCTGGTCTATTTAAATCAGAATAGGTAATCTTTCCATTTGGTATTTTATGAGATGATTTCAAATACTTAATTTTACTACTAATTAATCTTGAAATAATTAATAATATCACTGATAACATTATAAGAATTATTGCCATATTTAGAAGTATACTAATTAGATCACCTCAAAATAAATAATTAATATCGCAATAAATAACATTGAATAACTAATTACTCTTAGAAGTAAAGAATTTCGTCTATATATTTTTGTTTTATCCATTATGTACCCTAATTTTTCGTGTTTAATTCTTCCAATATTTATTTCCTCTGATTTTGGTTTATACCCCATTTTTTGTAAATACCAAGATATCGAACAGTAATGATATTGACTGATTTCTGAGGCATTAATTATTTGATTTTTTTCTTTTTTATTTGATATTTTTTGCATTTTTCAAGTCTATTAAAAAAACTTGTTGTTTATATTGTTTAGCAAAGATTATTAAAAGTATTAAAATTTTTTATCAAGAGATATTATAAGGAGGTTGTTATTTCTGAAAATTGATCAAAATGAATGAAGATTTAGATAATGAAATACGTGAATTATCAGAAATTTACGATCAAAATAGTGATGATACATATGTAAGTTTTTATTATAGTAAAGGTTTCGATAATAAATTTTTTGAACGTAGAGTAAACGCATGTAAATTAGTTTTAAAAGGGGAATTACTTAAAAATTTCTTAAAAACAATAGAAAAAATCGAATCATCAGGTTATAATAATTATAATAATATTGCAGTTTTTGCATCTAATAAATATAATTTTCTTAAATTAATTAAATTACCAGTTAAGGTTGATAATCTTTTAATTGTCGATTCTTCTCCATATCTAAGACCTTTAGCAAGGATTCTTGATGAATGGGAATCTTTTACTCTTGTTATTGTTAGTTCAAATTATGCTAAAATATTTTCAATATCTTTTGGAAAAATTCAGGATACAAAAAAGCTTTCTTCAGATATTATGAGTAAACATAAAAAAGGTGGTTGGTCACAGGCTCGTTTCAATAGAATAAGAAAAGGTGCGATTCATGCTTTTTTATCAGATGTAAAAGAAGAAGTAATAAAACGTGCAGATGAAAGAATTATTATTGCAGGTCCAGGAACAGTTAAAAATCAGTTTATTGACATGTTGCCAATAGATATTCAAGATAGGATTGTTGATATTAAGGATATTAATGTTGAGGATGAAAACGATATATTAAAAAAATCTGTATATTTAATATCTGAAAGAGAAAAAAGACAGAGTCATGAAGCTGTTCAACATTTAAAGGAAGAAATTCTAAAAGATGGATTAGCAGTATATGGTCTTGAAGAGACTTTAAATGCTGTAAAGAATGGACAATTAGAATTATTAATTATTCAAAAGGATAAAAAAATTCCTGGATGGATTTGTGAAAAATGTCAGGTTGTTAAAAGAGGAATAAATCCTATTTGCCCATACTGTAAAGGTAAAACTTCAGAAGTTGATGTAATAGAAGAAATTCTTGAATTTGCCGAGAGAACTGATGCTGAAATTGAGTTTACAGATGATGAAGACATCGCTGCTCTTGGACATGTTGGAGGAATCTTAAGATATAAGTAACTCTCATAATCTTTATAAAATAAAAAAAGATGGGGTTTTTTGGGAGGATAACAAATGGCTTTTAAATTAGGCATTCGAAGAGAGGATAAAAACAAATGGGAAAGAAGAGTACCAATAATCCCAGATCATATAAAAAGGTTAAAGGATGATCGTAATATTGATACCATAATTCAACCTTCAGATATTAGAATTTTTAAAAATGAAGAATTTAAAGAAGCTGGAGCTATTGTTAAAGAGGATTTATCAGAATGTCCAGTGATATTTGCTGTTAAAGAAATACCTATTGATTTTTTTAAAAAAAATCAAACATATGTTTTTTTCTCTCATACAATTAAAGGTCAAGGAAAAAATATGCCAATGTTAAAAAAGATGATAGATTTAAAATGTAATCTGATTGATTATGAAAAAATTGCTGATAATAAAGGTAGAAGACTTGTTTTTTTTGGACGATATGCAGGTCTTGCAGGAATGGTTGACTCTTTATGGGCTTTTGGTCAGAAATTAAAATGGATGGATATAAAAACTCCATTTAGTGAAATAAAAAAGACTGTTGAATATCAAAATCTTACTGATATAAAGAATCATTTTTCATTGATAGGAAATAAGATTAAAAA
>CAZVNH010000251.1:0-4423 GCA_964628575.1 uncultured Thermoplasmatales archaeon
GTTCTCCACCGTTTTCATAAGAATTCCTTCCAAAATTAATTGCTGCATAGTCTATCTCTGCTCCTAGCATATTTAAAAATTCTTTTTCAGCTACCTTAACTTGTATTCCATCTCTTTCATCTATACCTGATCTAATAATATTTTTATTTGATGAAAAAATTACTGCATGTGCTTTCCCTTTATCGCCCTCATCATAGGATATCCAAGATTTACTACCAAGATCACAATCATGTGTATAAGGAATAATCCAATCACGTTCTTGGCCTTCAGGATCAGAATCCATAGAGTATTCTCTAATCCTGTTATTTTCATCATAGATATGTAGATATGGTAGTATTTCTCCAAATCTCATTTGTTCAATTCTTTCACTTTTTGAGCAGTAGGTTAATATTGCTCCAAATCGACCATCAACATTAACTATACCTTCAACTTCAACATCTTCAAATACTTCATGTTTGACATGAACCGAAATTCTTTTGGTATCTGTTGGGCAATAATAATATTTGTAAATATTCATTGAACGAAGATTCTTATCCTCTGATTGACTTACAATCGAGAATTCTACCATTAAGTTTCCATTAGTAATAATCTCTTTTGAAACAAGTGAATTATCAGATGATACTTCGTCCTCATCCTTTAATCCTTTATGATAGGAAAAACAAAATGATGCAATATTATCAGATGATATAAGACCAAATTCTTTGGTGTTTGGTTTTTGTTTTACAATAGTTTGTGATAATGGTCTATAAATTGCTTTACCTTTTTGTCCTACACCATAAACAATATATCCATCTTCAATTATTTTATAATAATCTCCTTCTACAGATACTCCTGATAGAGGTTCAAAATAATAATATGCATCCTCGATATCTAAATGATCAGGATAATCAGGAGATTCAACCTCATTATTATTATAATATACAAAATATTGCTCTTCTCCATTTGCAAAATCTGGTATTAAAAAAACAATTCCACATTTTCTAATATATGAAGGATTTATTCTATCTAGGTTATATATTTGTGATTCAAGTTCATGCCAGTTATCTCCATCCCAGCAGCAGATTCTAACAGAATGATGTGTTTCATCAATAGCCCAACAAGGATTATTGAATTCTATTTGTAGATCAATTGGTTGATATATTGAAAATTCGTTATCTGTTTTAATAGGTAAATTGATTTCTTGTTTATATGACCAGTTTTTATCCCAGTGAGGAGGGGAATTTTCTTTAGCATCAATTGTTATTCCTAACATTGATAACAACATTAGAAATAAAACTAAATATACTAATATTAGCTTTTTATTATGCATTAATTCCCCACTGGTATTATTTTCTACTAATATATTAAGTTGTTTTTATAATATAATAATATTTTCCATACACAATATACTTATTGACGAAATATTACAGAAATAAGTATTTTAATTAATTAAATTTTTATTTTTATTAACATAAAACAAAAAAAAAATTTATAATAATAAACACATGGAAAAAATTTCAATCTTTATTTACAAAATATTCTTAATACTATGAGATATTATGCTCCTTTAGGTTTTAATATGGATGCAATTGAAGCAATACGTACAAGAAGAAGTGTCAGAAATTATAATGATAAATCTATTTCTGAAGATATTATTAAAAAATTAATTAAAGCTGCAATAAGTTCTCCTTCTGCTGGTAATCAACAACCCTGGCATTTTATAATAATCGATGATAAATCAATTATTGATAAAGTACCAAAATTTCATAAAAATGCGAATTTTATAACACAAGCAAATAAAGCTATACTTGTTTGCAGTGATTTAGATTTAGAAAAATTCAAAGGATATTGGATGCTTGATTGCTCTGCTGCTACTCAAAATATCCTAATTGCAGCAAGAGCCTATGGTTTAGGCTCCTGTTGGCTTGGAATCTATCCACGAAAGGATAGAATTGAAAAGCTTAGAGATATTCTTGATATACCTAATAGTATTGTACCATTCTGTTTAATAGCATTAGGATACTCTGATGAAGAACAAAAAAAGATAGAAAGATTTGATAATAGAAGAGTTCATTATAATAAATGGTAAAGAATTATTCTCCAATTATTTGAACTGATAGATTTCTATTTCTTGGAGAGGTGTCTAATTCAACAAAAACAATTTGCTGCCAAGTACCATGAATAAGTTTTCCTTTATTAATTGGAATAGTAATACTTGGACCTATTAAACTTGCTCTAACATGTGAATGTCCGTTATCATCGTGCCAGGTTTCATGATGATTATAATGATCTTTTTTAGGCGCAATTTTTTCAAGAACTCTTGGAAAATCTTTCATAAGACCAGGTTCATATTCAATAGTTGTTAATGAGCCAGTTGAACCTGGTACATAAACACATAATATCCCATCTTTAATTGTTGATTTATTGATTATTTGTTGTAGGTCATCTGTGATATTAATTATATCAATTTCACCATTTGTTTTTAAATTTATTTCATCATAAAAAACAGTCATTCAAAACACCATTTATATTCTATATTTTGACTCTCCTTCCACATGCATCTTTTTTATATTTTCCAAAATCATCAATATTTATTAATATTTTTTTATCAAATATTGGGCCTTCTTGACATACTCGTAATCCTTCTCCAATGCAACATTGCCCACATAAACCAAAACCACATTTCATATATCTCTCAAGAGATGCTTGAAATGGAATAGTTTTACTTTCATCTAATAGTTTTTTCATCATTTTTTCAGGGCCACAAGTAAGTATTTGATCGAAATTATTTTCTCTTATTAATTCTAAAGCAATATCGGTTGCAAATCCTTTATTTCCTTTACTGCCGTCATCTGTTGTAATATAGAGTTTGGCTTTTGTATCTTTGATTCTTTCTTCAAAAAAAAGTTCATTCTTTGTTTTTGCACCAATAACAACAGATGTTTTTATTTTTTTTTCAATACTTTGCTCTATTGCTGGTGCTATCATAGAAATTCCAGTTCCTCCTCCAACAAAGAGTATGTTTTTACCAGTTATCTTGAAACTATTACCATAGGGTCCTTTTATTCCGATTTTTTCTCCTATGTTCAGATTAAAAAGTTTATTTGTCGCTTCACCAACTTTTTTAAAAGTTATTCCTTTTTGTTGTTTATTTATATACGAAACACTCATTGGTATTTCATCTATTCCAGGTATCCAGATCATATAGAACTGTCCTGGATTTATTTTTTCTTTATGATCAAATATAATTGTTTTAACATTTTTATTTTCAAGTTTTTGTTTTTTAATATTTGTAATTATTGGATAATTCATTAATGAGCAGCTCCAATTATTTCTTTAATATCTTTATATTTATTATTTTTCAGCCAGTTGGATATTTCATTACAGATCTTTTTGAAAACATCTATATCTCTGTAATATACTGCAGATCCGATTTGTACAGCTGAGGCTCCTGCCATAAGATATTCTATTGCGTCTTCTCCTTTTGTAATCCCTCCAACTCCAATAATTGGAATATTAATATTTTCTGCAATTTCATATACACATCTGATTCCTATTGGTTTTATTGCGTTTCCAGAATATCCTCCAATTTTGTTTGATAGAACTGGTCTTTTTAATTCAATATCAATTTTCATTGCCTTAACAGTATTTATTGCAACAATTGCATCAGCATTTCCTTTTTTTGCTGCATTTGCAATTTCAATGATATCTGTGAGATTTGGTGATATTTTTACAAAAACAGGTATGTTTACTGATTTTTTTACTTCTTTAGTTATTTCTTTTACAAGGCTTGGATCAGATCCAATTTCAAGTCCATATCCCTTTGCATGTGGACAACTCATATTTAATTCAATTGCATTAGTTCCATATTTTTCCATATATACTGCGAGTTTTTTAAATTCATTTTTATTAGAGCCAAAGACACTTCCGATCAATGGAATATTTGCTTTTTTTATTTCTTTGATTTCATTTTTAAAGTATTGTATTCCAGGATTTGCAAGTCCAATTGCATTTAAAATACCATGTTCTATCTCAATAACTGTTGGATTTGGATAACCTGCTCTTGGTTGAAGACCTATTGATTTAGTTACAATTGCTCCAGCACCAGATTTAAAAACTCGTTTCATGCTACCTGCATCTTCATCCATAATTCCTGATGCTAAAATCGTTGGATTAGAAAGTTTTAATGATGCTATTTTTGTGGCAGTTTTTACCAGGTTAACACCTGTCTTGTAAAGAAAGAAGTTATATATAAATTCATTTTCAATTTTTAAATGATAAAATATTTAAATTATAATTGATATTTATATTAATAATCTAATATAAAAAATAGTTTGGACTGGGAAATGATTAAAAAAATAATATTTGTAATTGCAATTGTTCTATTAATGAATTCAATTGGTTTTTCATCAGCTATAAATATTAACTATACAAACTCTAAAAC
>CAZVNH010000252.1:0-2923 GCA_964628575.1 uncultured Thermoplasmatales archaeon
CTCCATAACAATTGTTAATTAGATATATAAATATTATTTAAAAAAAATAAAAAAATTTAGAAGAAAATTATTTAATTTTAATAAACAAACCTATTACAAATGCTTCTTTTACTATGTTTATTTCATCTGCATTTTTTGCTGATACTGTTGCTTTTATTTCAATAGGGCCTAAACCAAATATTGTTCCTGCTTTACTTGTACTTTCAGTTTTTATTTCTTCTGGTTCTAATGGTGTTTCACAATCACATGTATGTGATAAATCTATAAATGATAAAAAACCTCCAGTAACTTCTATTGTAGTAGATATATTTTTTGCAGTATAGCTACCAATATTTTTAATATCAACAGTTACTGCTCCTATTGCTGATTGAACTCCAACAAACTCTAATTCAGTATGGCCTTCTACAGGATATCCTTTGTTTTTCCATTCTGTAATTCCACCAAGCATATTGTATATTACACCATTAAATTCATTTTGAACAAGAATTGTTGCTGCAGAAGCGCTACGACCACCTGATTTACAGTATATAATTAGTTCTTGACCTTCATATGTAGATAGAAATTCATTTAGAACATCTTGATCATTCCAATCAATATAGTTATGATGATGCGGATTCTCTGGATAAGGTGTATCTATATGTTCGGTTATCCATTCGCTGTCTGTACGTACATCTATAGGAATCTGAATGCCGTTAGATGTATCACTTAATAAATCCCATGCTTCATCAACAGTTATATCATTATATGGTTCACCTAAGACATTAACTGTAAAAGTAAAATTTCCATTTCCTGCATTTGTTATTATAGAAATATCGCCAGTGTGTAATCCCACGGGTAAATCGGATGTATCAATACTAACTGTTATAGTATCATGTTCACCTATTGACCATCCTTCTACAGGAGTTACATCTACCCAATCTTCGCTCCAAAATAATTCATAACTAAGAGAACAGCATCCTCCATTCCATATTTCAAAAGTAGTACTTGCTGTTCCTCCTTTTTCAATATCTCCAAAATCATAAGATTTCGGTTCATAATAAAGTGCTGCTAACATATTATCTGGTTGAATCTTATTATCCTCAATATCTTTTTTTATTGATTGTTGTCCTTCAGTTATACCAACAAAAATTGTTGATATTAAAAATAAAATCAGAATAAGATAAATTAGTTTATTTTTTCTTCTCATGATTATTTCCCCCACATATATTTATTAATATTAATTAAAAAAGGATTTATAAATCTTTACCTATTCATTAAGACAAATAAAATTTTAAATATGATTATAATGTAATAAAACATTTTTCAATTTAACATTTTTTGCTTTAATATATAACATAATTTACATTTTTTGTTATTTATTGATAAATAATATTTTTATATCATATATAATAAATTATTAACAATTATATATGTATATAAAAAATAATAATATTTTACAATTAGAAAATAGAAGAAGAATTTATGATTTTATTCGTAAAAATCCTGGATTACATTTTTCAGAATTGTATAGATATTTAGAAATACCTAAAACTACACTATTTTATCATATTAATTATTTGAAAAAAAATGAATTAATTAAGGAAAAATCCGATGATAATTATTCACGGTATTTTATCATCAAAGAAGTTAGTAAAAAAGATAAACAATTTTTATCATATATACGGAAAAAAATTCCACGTTATATTATATTTTTATTTCTTAGCAAAATATGTCTTTCCTGTTCTGAAATAAGTAGAGAACTTAATATTCATCCACATACAGTAGATTTTCACCTGAAGAAACTTCATAAATTAGGTTTAATTGAAACTGTAAACAGAGATTGCGATAATAATATTATATTAAATTGGAAAGAACCGAGAATTCTGAAAAGAAAACCTTTAGGTAATGAGATTATTTATACAATAAAATCACCTGTATGGTTTTATGAAAAAATTATAATATATAAAAAAAGTCTTTTAATGGACGAATTCTTAATTTCAATGATTGAATATTATGAAGATATAATGAAAGATAGATGGTTGTTGCCTAAAAAGCTAAACACGTTTGAATTGGCAGTAGATTTTATCGTAAAACTATGGTATGATACCTTTCCTATGCCAATTTGTGCTTAATTGATTTAAATCTTTATTTTTGTATTGAATTTTTACATTACAAATTTGGTTTTTGTGCTATAAAATTTATATATTATTTAGAATGATTTAATATTAGAGGGATTATTAAATTATGAATCAATCAAAAATATATATATCTTTTTTTCTAATAATTATTTTACTTTTTATTTCATTATTTATACCTATTGAAAAAGCAACAAATAATATCATTGAATCAAATATTATTGAGATTGATGTAGGTATAATAACCAATGAATTCTTTATTGGTTCTGGTTGGGAAAAATATGAAATGATTTTAAAAGATTACAAATGGACAGCTGGATATAATACATATATTTTTAGAACCCATAGAATAAATGATAAAACAATATATTCTGGTGAATTAACTCCAGATAATTATGATATGGTTGTGATGCCAGGTGGAGGTGGGGGTGATCATTCTTCTTTTACAAAATGTTTAAAGATAATTCCAATTGTTAACAAATGGCGTGAGAACTTTATAAATTATATAGAATCTGGTGGTAGTTATTATGGAACTTGTTCAGGTGTTGCATTTCTACTGAAACATGATAGAAAAGCAGAGACATTTTATGAAGTGGCTCATAACTTGGGAAGTCTTGATGTCTCCTGTTTCGAAATGCATTGTGATCCTATAGCAATTCCTCCGTTATCTCAATTTTTAGGTGTTGATGCTGATAAAACTGGTAGTGTTGGATATGTTTTATTTTCCGGTTGGAATTTAAGTAAACCTCTTCTTTGTGGTATACCAATGGATGTTCCAATAGATAGATCTCATCCTATTTTTGAAGATT
>CAZVNH010000252.1:2933-4419 GCA_964628575.1 uncultured Thermoplasmatales archaeon
ACTAATACAACGAGAATTACTTGGATAGGTGGCCCAGGTATTGTATATTCAGATAATGTGGATAGAGAGGCAGATATAATTGCAAATTTTCCTGATTGGGAGATTTGTGAAAACGATACAGTAAATGTAAAATCGTGGAGATATACAGGTGGAATTAAGGGAATAATAAAATCTTTTTTAAATACACTTAAAAATAGAATTAATCCAATCAAATATGCTGATGATGTTATGATGAATCTATCTGATTGGGAATGTACTGGAGAAATACTTCAAACAGATGTTGCAAATAGAGGTTTTATGACCGCTGAGATATATCCAAATGAAAATCTTGGTAGAATAGTTTTAATAAGCGGACATCCTGAATGTAAGGTATGGTGGGGTGGTCATATTGTTGATTATCCAGATACTGATTCAAATACTTTATATGATGGTTTTCATGGTTGGGTAGATACAATTCCTCCGGAAGAAACTATTGAGGATGAAAAAACATATGCTTATTGGGTTATAAGAAGGTCTATTGCATGGGGGGCTAAAATACCTGATAATGATCTACCACCTGTATATGGTCCATCTCAAGTTAAGGATTTAGAAAATTATCAACAAACAGGTAGTTTCATCCTTTCAGCTATTAATGAAGAAATTAATATACCATATCAATTGGGTCTATATTATAAATTTTCATCTGACAATGAGACATGGACTGAATGGCAATTCTATGCGAATAGTATAAATAAAAAAACCTGGGATTTTTATCCTGAATTTGCAGAGGGAAAAGGATTTTATCAATTTGTATCAATAAGAACAGACATGGACCAAAATACTATAATCAAAGAAAGATTTCCACCAGGACCAGATGCAATAGTTCAGGTGATATAAAATATTTTATTTATTTGTTTATAATATTATATTGATATGTTAATGCTGAAAAATATAGAAATAAAAACTAAATACATAAAAATTGAGAGATTAGGAATATAGACTGTTAAGTTATAGAAGTTATTTTTAATTATTTATAATAAAATTAATTAATCTCTTCATATAATTCTATATCTACAATTTATTTTTATAAAATTTTTTTTTAACTAAATTTTAAATAACTAATCTCTAATCATAGGTTTGATATTATGCCAAAAAGCTCAAATGAAAAAATTGAGGAAGATATTCAATCGATTTTAAAAGAACTTCAAAAAAATGCAAATAAAAGTATTAACGATATTGCAAGTAAACTTGGTTTTTCTCGTCAAAAAGTATGGAGATTAATTAAACAACTTGAGAAAAATCACACTATATGGGGATATACCTCTGTGATAAATTTTGATAAGCTAAATGAAAAATATTTTATGATTTTTGCTAAACGAACCTATAAACCAGTTGATAAACAAATAATTGAAAAAATAAATTCAAGAGAATTTGAAGAAAAATTAGAACAATTGGGAGGTAAATTAATTACTAGTATGTATGTAAATGGTGTTTATGATTGGTTTAT
>CAZVNH010000253.1:0-4374 GCA_964628575.1 uncultured Thermoplasmatales archaeon
TTTTTACAATTTTTTACCGTCAAAAATTATATCATATTTTATGGAACATTTATATGTCAATCAAATAAAAATTCCCCTGTGAAATTCAACAAAAAACCTCTTACACAATACTTTACTTTTGTGTAAGAGGTTTTTCATTAATACTAAAAACATCTTTCAATTCTTCTTCAACCTATTTTAACAACAAACATAATTATTATTAAAATAATCTTTACCTTAAATGTCTCCAGTCAGTTCCAAAAGCTTAATAATAACCTTTGCAACCTGCTCTCTTAAGGCATTTCCTTTCGGCTGATATGATCCGTCAGGCATACCATTTATTAATCCATTACCTTGAGCTGCTTTTACGTAAATACCTGCCCAAGATGCTATATTATTGCTGTCAGTAAATACTTTATTTGATTTTGTAGCCTCATCCATCATGTCAGCCCCGGTTTTATACTCATATGCCTTCATCAGCATTACAGCCATTTGCTCTCTGGTAATTTGTGCATTCGGTGCAAATATGCCATCACCCATACCATTAACAAGACCTGCCTGGGCTGCTGCTTCAACATATGAAGTATACCATTGTCCCGGTAAGCAATCCTTGAATGTTGCCTTGTAATTTCCTAAAGGAATATCCAAAGCTCTAACTACAAAAGTTGCAAATTGAGCTCTTGTTACTTTGCCTGCCGGATCAAACAATGTATCTGTAACACCTGATGTTATATGACGGGCTGCAAGTATTTCGATATATTCTTTTGCCCAGTTGTTTGAAGCAACATCATCAAATTCCTTGTTATATTCCATTACTGCAAATTTGGTAAAGTGTGAAGTATTTGCTTCTACTTTTCCAGTTTCGGCATTATACTTACCGCCAATGTATACCCATTTATTGTTTACTTCATCAAGATAGTATACACCAAGTTTTTTGGTATTGACTGTTGATACTTTATCTGTAGGAACAGTCAATTCAATTTTTACTTTTGTCTTAAATGTTTTAATTTCATTTTCTTTGTTGTTTTCTATTGTTTTAATAGTAAACTCGTAAATGCTTCCGACTGAAACAAAGTCTTTCTTGTTATTGTCTGAAATAGCATTTTCGATTATTTCCTTATCTGTGTCTTCAATAGATTTAATATCTATTTTAAGCGTCTTCCCTTGTCCTTCTTCTAAAACATTTGACGGAATTTCAAGTACAACATTTTTCACTTCTATTTGTACGTTTGCTTTGTTTTCCACAATCTTGTCTAATGCTTTATTATCTAGGACAACTTCCTGCAAAGCAACATTTTGGTCATTAAGTTTAATATTAACTTTACCTTGTTCTGTAATTTTTTTAGCAATATCTGTTTCGTCATATGTTGTAGTTGCTTTGTTTGCTTCTGTATTTAATATGGTATCAGAGCCATCTGAATTTTTTATAGTGTCATCTGTTGGAACTATATCCCCCGATATCGCTCCACCACCACTTCCACCTGATGCTGCTATTTCTGAATCAGTTTTAGCACTTGCCTTTTGAGAGTCCAAAGAATCGGCTGATTCTGCATTTACGGCTCTTACTTTATACCAGTAGGTTGTACCCGCTTCTAATCCTGTATTGTTATACGATGTCAGAGTCACCCCGCTTGCAATAACAGTATATTCTCCATCCTGGCTTTCAGCTCTGTATACTTTGTATGAGCTTGCTCCACTTGAAGCACTCCAACTTAATCTAATTTCTGATGCCGAAACCTTGGAAGCTGATAAATTTGTTGGAGCTGAGCATAAAGTATATTTGCTGACAATATTACTATAATTTTCAGATGGAGTTATCCCTGTATAAGCACAAACTTTAAAGTAATATCTGGTACCAGGGTCTAATACTAATGTTATAGCTGCCTCTGTATCTGATGTAGTAGTACCGGAATCATATTCACCATCTTCCGAAGTTGAATAGAACACTTCATAACTATCAGCATTTTCAGCAGCATTCCATGATAAGCTAACTGTATTTGCAGTGGCTCCAGTTACAGTTAGAGCATCAGGTGCATTCGGAGGAGTAACACTAGTATCTTCTTCAATTGTAGTAACCTCTAAAGGCTCTGATAATTCCGATGATTGAAGATCCTGATTATCAGCTTTTACTGCAAAATAATATGTGGTATTCGGTGTAAGATCAGTAATTATAGCTAAATTTTCTGAGCTGGTTTTTATGCTTTCAAAATCATCATTTTCATTTTCTTTCATGAAAACTTTATAACTTTCTCCACCAGTTACAGTATTCCATACTAATTTTACTGATGTACTTCCAATTTGTTCAGCATTCAAACCATCCGGTGCATCTGTTACTGTTGCAGCAGCAATATAATCTGACAGTTCTGATTCCGTACCGTCATTCTTTGATCTTACTTTATAGTAGTAAGTAGTACCTGCCGAAAGTCCCGTATCTGTATATGCTTTTCCAGTACTGCTTCCAATAACACTATATGTTCCACCTGCACTTGATGCTCTTAAGATATCATATCCTGTTGCTATTGTAGAATCACAATCCCATTTTATGGATATTTTTGAGGTGGTAGAAGATATCTTTGAAATATTACTTGGTGTAATCAAGTCAACATCTTTAACTGTTAATACAGCACTATATGTTACAGAATTTCTTGTTACTTTAACAGCATATGTATCAGCATCTAACTGTCCTATGGTAAATTTGAAATTATCATATATTCCGTCGGAATTAGTATCCACCCGGGTTAAATCATCTGCTGTAAAGTTTCTGACTGCCTCACCTTGAGAGTCTTCAATACTTACTGCAATACCTGTAACTCCATCAGCTACATAAATATTATTAACTGTTATTTCTGTATCTGTATTCATAGAAAAATCATTTGTTGTTGATGGTGTAATAGTCATAGCTTTAACTGTAAATGAAGCAGTGTCTGATACATCTGAATCATCAGCATGAGAAGCAGTAATTGTAACTGAGCCGGATCTAAGAGCTGTTAAAAGCCCGCTATTGCTAATTGCAGCCTTGCTATCATCACTTGAAGACCAGACAGCGGTATTTGTTATAATTTCATCATAATCATCTTCATAAGCCGCAGCTGCAGTAAGGTTTAATGTTTGTGATAATTTCAATGTTGAACTTCCGGATGATATTTCAATACTGTCAGGACCTTTTACAGTAAGTTCCACTGATTCACTCTGTCCATCCCATTCAACGGTTATTGTAGTTGTGCCTTTTCCAACAATAGTTACTGTACCTGCTGAAACAGCAGCAACATCCTCATCACTTGAAGTCCAACTTGCCACAGAAGTCCTGTAAGATGATCCTCCTGCAAGTAATGTAACTAAAGCTTTAAGATTAATTGAATCTTCATATAAATATGCAGTAATACTGCTGCCGGCATCTGCATCATTATATCTAAGTTTTAAATCACTTATTTCATGATTAATTGTAAAATCAGATGCAGCTGTAAGTGTATCACCGTTATAGTCTCCGGAGCTCCATGAAAACACAAAAGTATAAGTTCCATTTGGAAGGTTAGAAGGAATATTAAATGTAACTTTATTATTCTCCTCATCAATTGAAACATTAGATCCATTACCTGCTGCTGCTGACCCCTGTTTTATTACAATTGACGGATTACCTGAAGAACTAAAATCTACAGTATTATTTCCACTAACAGTTACACTTCTATCACTATACCCATATGTTTTTGCTTCAGGAGTTATAGTATTTAGATAGCTTTCCACTACCAATACTGTTGTAGTATATGTAATACTATCATTTACAATAGTAATAGTATAGCTTCCTGCACCCGAATCTTTTACTTCCTGAGGCAAGTTAAATGTAATAGTACCTTCATTAGTATCAATTTCTTTATTTATAACATCATAATTTTGACTACCTACTCTTACTGTAACTTCAGAACTTGAAGAAAGCTCAATACCTATTGCTTCTAATACAATATCTGTATTTAACAATCCAAGTGTATACACTATGGGAACTGTATTTTGAAATCCACCACTATTTCCAACTAATAACTTACTGGATACCGTAGTAGAAGCACTTTCAGAAATCAAAGCCCCATTTGTTGAAACAATAATATCATAGTAGCCTGCGGAAGTTAAAGTATTCGGGATAATTGTAAATGTCATAGTAGTATCACTTATAGCAGTGAAATTATCTATTGTCGGAGTTACTGTTTCTCCATCGGGGTCTTTAAATGCTACACTTAAATTACCATAAGTAAAATGAGTATTAGTACCTGTAACTGTAAGTTCTCTTACCTTTGAATCTGTATTGTATAATTGATTAGGTATTACCTCTGATATAGTTGGTTCATCTGCCACATTAAAAGCAATGGTAAAATTATCTCCTGTGGTACTGCTGTCATTGTCAGCATA
>CAZVNH010000254.1:0-4360 GCA_964628575.1 uncultured Thermoplasmatales archaeon
ACTCAGCAACAAGTACACCATCACTGTCATACAAATGAAACACATCACCTTCAAAAAGTGAAAAACTGGAATGCTCCGCAAGAACAATATCATCTTTTGATCTTGATGTCAGATCACCTGCTGCAAGCTCATAATTATCAGGTATATCACAATAAAAGAAATCAGTATTAAAAATAGAACTACCTTGATAATGGCTCATCATAATACGTTGATAACTTGGATCTGCAATAATGATATCCTCATAACTTGATCCTATGACATCAGCTACAGCAATTCTATCATTAGAAACCAGACTTGAGTATTCTAATTCTTTTAAAAGACTATGGGTCCAAAAACCACCACCTGTATCCATATAATACCAGCATTTATATATCTTGACTTTATCCTGTGAGACATCCATAATAATAATCTCAGGTTTACTATCACCCATAACATCACCTACAGCTATCTTATCACCAGGGTCAAAATCATAGGTAAACTGATAATTCAAGTCACCATTATTATCATATATCTTTATTTTGTCATTTATCATGTCGCCCCTGATAATCTCAGCATCAGAGGTATAGCCAAGATTAGCCACAGCAAGATCATCACCTGAATCAGTCTCAACAGGTAGGTAATCCATGATAAAATAATTTTTCATATGAAGTTTCACAGAATTAACGTAATATGACATCATTTCAGCAATTGTGTTAATATTACTAACAAAACCATGATAATATTTACCGATTCCACTAACGAAAAGCGCATTTGAAGCATCAAAATCATAACCTGGATGATCATAAAAAACACCTAAGCTTGTCTCAATTGATTTTAATAGTTTCTCAGGATCATTACCAATAATACGCCCAACACTTATATCAGGCCGATTATCGCTATCTAGATCAGCATATGGATTATCACTCAATGGAACATCATATTCACCTGATGATACAGTTATATGTAAATCAAAAGAAGGAACAATTTCTGTTTCACCAACAATAAGCATGTAACCATGACTTGACCAATCAGATTTCAAAAATCTGTTCCAAGCACCTTTTAAATAAAAAGTAATTTTACCATCTGACCATGACCAGATATGAGTATTATACAATAATTCACCTTTTGGATAAGAAGAATCAAGATAACCAATAACTGCTTCTTTATGTCTAACAAATTCTGCTAATTCAGATAACAGTGCATCAACATCATTGTCATAAAAAAGATCATACAGATTACGAGGATGAGTAACCACAAGATAATCACGATTCATTAAAGGTGCAAGAATATTATCAACTGTCATCGGAATAAGATCAAGACCATACCATCCTTCAATTGTTTCAACAACTGGTACATAATAATGAAGTTCAGAGGATTTATATGTTCCAGGTGAAATCTCTCGATTGTAATATACAATTGTTTCTTTACCTATTTTATAATCAACATTTTTTGGTTGAGTTGTAATTAATACTGTACTAAGATATATCTTTAGTTCTTTTACTTCACCTGGCATAAGACGTCCGATAGAAAAATTAACAATTGAGCTTTTTAAATCTGGATCAAAACGCACTCGTGGTTTGTAACCATAATCACTCTGTATTGCTTGAAATCCACAATGTATATCATTTACAATTACATTATAAAGTGGTTTTGAGCCAATGTTTTGAACATATAGTTTAGTTTCATAATATACCTCATCTCGTTTAGTCTGTCCTCTCCATAATTTAACCAATTTAAGAGGGAATAAGGGATCAGGTGTTTCTTCAAGGACATATCCAACATTATAAACAGTTACATAGGTTGTAAAAGTACTTTTTAAACCAATTTTGTTAAAAATTTCAACCTTGATTTCATTATCATCTCCATTTGGAGTACCATAGCTATTCCATAGATATGTTGAATATTCATCTCCACCAGGATCGCCATTTATGTAGTCAACATGTAGTTGCTCATCATTGACATAGAAAACCATTTTATCAACACCTGATTCAAGGTCCATTCCCCAGGCTTCTATTGAAACCTCTTTACCTGATACTGTTTCATCTAAGGTTGGAGTAATTATTCCACCTGTTGGTGGTGTATCATCAACTGGTGTAAGATCAACTATAAATGAGATATCCTGCGGTGTAATTCTTCCTGATTTATCATAGGCTTTTATTAATAAATCATGCATCCCATTTGATAGATTAATTGGATCAACTATGTATTCAAAAGAATCACCAAAAACAGAATATTTATATTCATCATCAATATAAAACTCTACTTTTTCAACTCCATTTTCATCTGATACATTAACTGTTATTGGAGTTGGTCCATATATTGTAGGTCGAAAATCAACATCTAGCGTGGGAGGACTAAAATCAATTGTCGGGTCTGTTGTAAAAAAACTAACAGGACTAGATACCATATTATTCATTAAATCATAAGAAATAACTTGATACCTATATGTTGTTGATGGCTCTAGATTGGTTAAATCAATATCATGATATTCATTAAAAACCGAGTCTTGTACTATATCTGAAAAAATACCTGTATCTTTTCCAAAAAGAACTGTACTGTTACATTCTTTATCAGTTGTCCATAATACTTCTGCTGATGTATTTGATAGAACATTTACAACTGGCCCATAAGTAATAACCGGTGGAGCTCCTGATTGAAGATACTCAAAAGCACCCATATCTATTCTTATACCCCCTCCTGGAGGAACTGGGTCTAATGGGTCACCTGAATCTCTACAAGGTGAATCAACTGATAGATGGAAATAATCAAAACTTGGAGCAGTAAACATTGGATCCTCAGAAATAGAACCAATTCCCTCGGTAACTCCAGAATAATTAGATATACAATTATATACATTATTATATCCTAAAACAGGATTTGAGGTACTAGTTGCATAAACACCAATATCATAATCCATAACAATATTGTTTTTAACAGTTGGTGATGCACGTGCAATATATATTCCATACATTTGAAAACCGGGATAAAGAACATTATTTTGTATTAAAGCAGTTGAATACGATTGTACACTTATTCCTTTTCCAATATCGCGTATAACATTTCTCTCAACAGTTAAAGATGATGCCTGAATAGATATTCCAACACCAGAACCTACCTGCGGTCTAGTTGTAGTTATTTGAAAACCTGTTAAAACCGCATTATGAACATCTTCTGCAACGACAACCTCTGAAGTTGGTCCTAATCCTTGGATATATGTATTATCTGCACTTTCACCAATTAGATTTACTTGATCTTTCATAACAACATTTTCAACATAAGTACCATTAAATACAAAAACGGTATCACCAGCAACTGCATCATTAATTGCTGATTGAATGGTACTGTAATTACCAGTACCTGATCCACCAACATATAATATATTACCTCGTGTTGGTTCATCATTTCTATCTGATGAAACAATTATCATACTTTGGGTACTTATCAAAAACGTTAAAACTATAGTAATTATTGTTTTATTTTTGGTTTTTTTCATTAATAGTTACCTCCCCAAATATAAATATCTTACAAAAATATATAAAAGATAAGTTAATAAATATTATCTATTTATTTTATTTAGGTAACGAAAATTGAAATTTTTAATAATTCTATAATTGAAAATGGTTTCATATTTTTAAGTAAATCAAAATATTTTGAAAAGATTGAATGAAAAACAATCAATCCCTATTCACCCAGCAGAGCCCTGCATCTTGGAAATTAACAACACCATTCTGATTAACATCATAAAGTCCATCATAGACAGCGACTGAATCTCTATGAATCCAGCATAGTCCTGCATCCTGGAAATTTACAATACAGTTATTATTTATATCGTATCTACTACCACCAGTTGTAAATGTATAAGTTTCATTAGTCCAATCATTTCCATCGGTTGTGTTTACACTCCAAACATATGTTGTATTTCCCCAGATCCAATCGTTTCCAAACGGAGTATAATTATACGTACCATTGTTAACATCAGTATAAATTTTTAGGCTTACCCATTCATCACTATGATTCATCCAATAAATATAAACTTGCATAGAATCACTTTCAAGATCTTGAATAGTAATGTTTAATTCAACAGGTGGTCTAATAGTATTTATTGAATTATTTACTGGATTTTCATTTAAGATAATCGGTGGATAATTAACAGAAGGAGGAAAAACTAATGGTGACAAGTCTCCACCAATTTTTATATTACCTGTCGAGTTATATGGAATTTGTGTGTCACCTAAACCATCACTATCAAGATCACTACCTGTATAATCATTCCAATAGTTACCACCAAGATATTGCCCATTTATTATGTTAATTCCTAATGTTTTTGAAATATTCCAAGTATTGTTACTATCATCGTATACATTGTATACATTGTCGAAAT
>CAZVNH010000255.1:0-4340 GCA_964628575.1 uncultured Thermoplasmatales archaeon
GTCACAGAGACCTGTCTAACGAGCTTTCTACTGATATTATCTTTAACCATTCATTACAGTAACGAGGAGAACCAAGAGTTTTAATTCTTTCAGGAGGTAGATGAATTTTATAACTTTTAGTGCAATTATAATTTGGTACAACAACATAATCAAACATCTTTGATGGGGCGTCTGATTCTTTACAACTATACTCAATATCCTCTGTTAAAATCATACAGCTCATAAATGGATTATCTCCATGAGGGAGTGAAATGGAAATAAAATCCTTCTCCTTAGCAAATTCAATAGTTTTTTGAATAACATAAGATGTTTTCCAATCAAATGCTACAAATGCCTTATCAACCCCTTTAAATAAATTATCTTTATATTCCTGCATTGACCTTTTAACAATTTTTTTAAAAAAAGGAATATTTTCAAATCTTTTACACCTAGCAAAAAATAAATAAATATCATCAAGAGTCCTAAAAAACAAGATATTTTTTTTATTAAATAAATCGATGAAATGATAAACATTTGCATTTTTAAAATTATCTAATAACTTAATTCTATAATCCTTAAGTAAATTTCTATTAGTTGTAATAATTATATCTGTTGGTATATCCTCCATGGACAGCCATTTATAGATAACAGGGGCCATGTGGTCAATATCATTATTATGCCTTACAAAAAAAAATGCTTTTTCATTATTGCTAGAGCTTTTATTAACTGACATGATAAACATCCTATGTATCCCAAAATCATCAGTAATATACTAATATTGAAATTATCAAATGCTAAAAACACTATTTAATAATTATCCACAAATAATTTAATCATATGTTTTAAATAATCATTTATAATTTCTCAGAAAGAAAACTAAATGAAAACAATAACCTTTGTTAGAAACAGTCCAAATCCAAGAATAATCAATCAATTATTAACACTTAAAAATACAAAGAGATACAAAGTAAAACTACTTTGTAGAACATATGACAAATTGATGCTTAGCATATATCATAATATACTTGATGATATAATATGTTTCAAACCACAAGTTCTTGATTTAAACAACTATGGATTCAGTCAAAACATCAACCATTCACCAAAAATGCATCATCTAAAAAGCATATTCATAGGACCAATGGACAAAGCCACTGAGAAATTAAGTAAAAAAAAATTAAATGGTATATTAAAAAAACAAAAATCCGACTTATTCAACAGTATAGATACTTATGAATTTACTAAAGATGTAATTAAAAAGACTAAAAAACCAGTTGTTATGGATCTGCAAGATGGAACCATTGTTGCTGGTATAAAAAATCTATCTGAACAAAGAAGAAAACAAGATCAATATTGTTTTGAAAACGTTGCAGGAATAATTCATAGGGGGCCTATATTTGAAATTGAATACTATAAAAAAAACGGATATAAAATCAATTGTCCAATAATAAGCTACCAAGATTTTTGCAATAAAAAATTCTTCATTGAAAAAAACCAAAAAAAACTATCAGACATAGATAGTGAGTTGCATATAGTAAGCATGGGTTCTGGGATGAACCATCTATCAATACCTAAAATGATTAATAGAATAATCAAACAAAAAATACACTTTCATCTCTATCTAGTACCATATAGCTCACTTAATGTAGGCATATATGATCAATGCTACAGATTAGATAAAGAAAATGAATATTTCCATCTTGAGGAAACTGTTCCTTTTAATAATATACATAAAGAACTATCAAAATATGACTATGGAGCAATGATACTCCCTGAAGAATACACAAAAAGATATCAAAAAGAATACAAAAAAACATGTTTATCATATCGACTATTCAACTGGTTTGAAGCAGGATTACCTGTTATTATGAGTAACTGGTATGAATACATGTCAGATATAATAAATCAAAATAAAACTGGATTTTCAATAAATGAAAAACAAATCGATGAATTAAAGAAAATAACAGATGAACAGGATATTAATTCACTAATTAAAAATGTATATAAATTCAGAGAAAAATATGAAATTTCAAAAAACAATAAAGAAATAATAAGATTTTATGATGAGATAACAGAAAATACTTGATTGTCTTATAAATCATAGATTTTTTTTAATTTGTTTAAACAATCATGTATAGAAGTAAATTTAAAACCTGTATCAGATATAAACTTAGATGGATTTAAACTGGTATTTAATGCCCTTTGATCTACAAAATCAAAATCTCTGATTGAACAGGGTAGAACTTCACCTGTTGTGATGTTTAGGTCTTTTTTAATTAAATTTGCAAGTTCAAAACGGCTAAAATATTCAGGACTACAAACATTATAACAACCATTGAGATCATTATTTATCAAGATATCAATACATCCAACAATATCCTTGACCCATGTAAAAGATAATACTTGATCAACTGCACAATAAATCTTTTTATCAGCAAGTAAATCCTCAATCCAAGATGTAAGCAGAGTTTTATCATTTTTTTCAAGACCAAAGATCTTACTGATTCTACAAATAGTATAACATTTATCAGAACTCATTAAAAAATCCTCAATTTCTTTCTTCTGCATTCCATAGACGTTAACAGGATTTTTCAAATCATTCTCAAGATAATTTCCTTTTTCACCGTTAAATACTTGATCTGATGAGAAAAATATTGGCTTAATATCATTATTAAATAGTTGATTTAACAAATCTTTCATACCTGTTACATTAATCCTTTCAGATTTCTCTTTATTCTTTTTACATTCATCAATTCTTGCCATTGCAGAACAGATAATAGCATGATCAATTTCATCAAGATCTATCTCTAAATTATTAATATCTGGTTTCTGAAGATCAAAAAACTTCATTCCTTCTATTGATGTATTATAGAAGGTACCAACCGATAACAAACCCTTTTTTTTAAAATGATTATAGAGATGCTTTCCAATATAACTTGAACCACCAACAACAATTATCATAACTCAAGTATCTCCATATAAAATGATATATATAAAATCATAAGTTAATAATAAAAAATTTGATCTATTTTTTTTCCATTGAAATAATTATTCTACCACTCTTTCCGCTTTTTAATAGTTCAATTGCTTTATTTATTTCATCTAAACTAAATTCATGTGTTATTAGATTATCAAGTTTTAATTTACCTGCTTTATATAGTTTAATATAGCGAGGTATATCAATATTAGGGATTGTACTTCCACCATGAGATCCTGTTAAAACTTTTTTGAAATGTAATGGTAATGTATAAATTGATACATTATCACCTTTTCTTGGTACTCCAACAAGAATTGTTTTTCCATCTGGATGTGTTAAATTATATGCTGTTTCTATTACTCTAGCATTACCAGTTGTATCAATTACAACATCTGCTCCTTTTTCACCAACGATTTTTTTAATTTCTTCATCGAGGTTTTTCGTTTTTTTACTATTGAAACAATGTGTTGCTCCAAATTGTTTTACCATTTTCAATTTTGAATCATGCAAATCAATTCCAATAATGGGATGAGCTGAAACCATTTCAGCTGCTTGAGCGATATTTAATCCAACTCCACCGACTCCAAATATTACTACTGATTGGCCGATTTTTACCTTTGCGTCATTGTTAATTACTCCCATTGCAGTTGTTACAGCACACCCTAATAGTGGTGCAAGTTTTAGATCAAAATCATTTGGTATAGGTGTTAATCGATTTTCAGATACAACAGCGTATTCATTGAATGTTGTTACCCATCCTGCGTTTACTTTTTTACCATTCCAATCATATTTTGGTGTTTCTGATTGTATTCCATTAGTTTGACGCCAATGCATTACTACCTTATCACCTGGTTTAACTGTTTTTACACCAGATCCAGTTTCTAATACTGTTGCTGAGCCTTCATGTCCAAGGAGATGTGGTAGAAATTTATCTGGTCCTTTTGCCGCTTCAATTTCATTTATCTGAGCACCGCATATACCGCTATAATGGATTTTAACAAGGACTTGTCCAAAATCTAATTTCTCAGGTAGATTTATTTCAGCTATTTTTAGTGGTTTATGTGATTCAACAAGAATTGCTGCCTTTGTTTTTTTTACTTTCATTGTTTTTTCAATCCTTTTTTAATCAAAATAAATAAACTCGTAATCACCTGTATATCCAAAGTGATTATAAAGCCAAATCCACTCTGCTGTATCAAAGAATGATTCACAAGTCAAGGCCCAACATTGTAGGTTAAATTGTTCTTGTTCGTTACGATAACTTTCAAGCATTACATATTTATTTTTCCCAACTCGCTCAATTTCTTTAAGAGCAGTTTCAAGTTCAAATATTCTAAGGTTATGTAAACATCCAAGTGATATAACCAAATCAAAATAATCATCA
>CAZVNH010000256.1:0-1232 GCA_964628575.1 uncultured Thermoplasmatales archaeon
AGGTCACTTATATATCATTTGTTTGTATAACGTCAATCGCGATTACTTTTTTTGTGATTAGTTTTATTTGTTTTAAAGTCAAAATGTAAATTATAATGAAAAAGCTTAAATAGTTTTTTCTATATAGTTTACATTATGATTGTTAGTAGAGAAATTGAAACCTTCAAATTACTTCCATTATTTGAAACAGATGTAGCTAAGAAACTAAACTTGTCTTCTGGAACAATTTCAAAAATTACAAAAAAAATGATAAAAAATGGACTTGCTAAAAAAAATAGACAAGGAATGAAAATCATTGTTGAAACAGCTCAAACATCTCATGCACAAAAACTTGAAGTAATAATAAAAACTTTTAACAGGCTACCTTTAGAAAATATTCTTTCATATTCTAATTTGAAATTGATAGCAATATTGGACTATCATTTAAATAAAAATGAAATTAGCCAGATGCTAAATATTTCTCGTCAATGGACATATAGGAAAATAAAAGATCTGAGTCGCTATGGCATTATCTTGAAAAAACAAGACGGATATTATCTCAATCCTACACATCAACCTTTATTTGAGTTTGCAAAAGAGTATTATAATTATAAAAATCATCAAACATTAAAAACAATTTCAGAAGATGCTCAAATAATATGGCAACAAGGAACTGAATTTTTATTTAAAACAAAAAAAGAATTAACAAAACCTTCTGAAACAGCAGTCACAGCCTTTTCAAAATATAATTTACCGTTACTTGGCGATACAAAATATTATTATAATACAGAAAGACAATTACAAACAACTGATATCATTCTGCATACTATTTTAATAAATCCTCAAAGTAAAACCTATAACGCTTATGCATGTCTTTTATACGAAAAAACAAAACCAAGAGATATTATTAAAAAGGCAAGAATTTACAATCTTACAGAACATATACACACATTAATTTCATTTATTGAAAAACAAGAATCTGAAAAAAAATTTATGCCAACATGGGATGAATACATATCATTAGCAGAACAATATGGAGTAAGGTAATATGAAAATGTTTGACAACAACTACATCGAAAAAGAGTTAAAAAATATAAACAGACATCTAAACACACCTGTAAATATCTATATTTTTGGTGGGGGTGCAATGAGTTTTTTTGATCTAAAAACAGCTACAAAAGACATCTATGTTTTACTATCTTCAGAAGCAGAAGCATCTGCACTAATTAAAGCATTATTCAAAAGTGGATATA
>CAZVNH010000256.1:1242-4337 GCA_964628575.1 uncultured Thermoplasmatales archaeon
TAATAAAATTGAAACAAAAGACCCCATCTATATAAAAATGAAAACCCGGGAAATAATTGAAAATACAGATGGTTTCAGATGGGATATTTTTGTAAATAAAATATGTGGTGGGTTAACATTTTCAGATGATATGCAAAAACGATCAAAAAGCTTTAAAGATTTTAACAATATTAAAACTTATTTGGTATCACCAGAGGATATTTTCATATTAAAGTCAGTTACTTCAAGACCAAGAGATAGAGAAGATATGTTTACTTTGTTTTCTCATGGTCTTAATATAGAAATAATCAAAAAAGAAATTCAAAAACAAGCAAAATTAGATAAAAATAAAGCATGGCTTTTATATTTTTTCGTTGGATTAGATGAATTAGTAAGTGAATACAACGTAATATTTCCAAATTATGATGAATTTTTAAAATTAGCAGAAGAAGAGATGTTAGAAAAACTAATACTTGAGTTTATTCAAAAGAAACCACGTTCATTAAATGATCTTGCATCAAATTTAAAATGTGATAAAAATGAAATAAAATTAATTCTTGAAGAATTAATAAAACAAGATAAAATATCAAAATCTAAAGGGAAATTTTATTTTAATAAAGAGAAATTATTAGACTAAAAATTCAACGAGCCTGGTGGGTTAGAAGGATTTTACATGAGAGACACTGCATTTAAATCGTCTATTTTTTGTTTGCCTGCAGATATCTTAAGGTATCATATGAGAAACCAATGTTTTTAGGTCAGGTACCTCAAGATCAGCTGGACATTTTTCAAATTTGCTAATATTTTTCCTATTAACCCAGACATTCGACAAGCCTAAACTATTTGCAGGGATTATATCATGATAAATACTTTGTGCGATATGTAAAATTTGATCTGGAGAAACACCTATTTTTTCAATTGCATATCTAAAATTTTTTAATGAAGGCTTATAAGACTTAACCTGTTCAGCTGTGATGACCCAATCAAATTTAACCTGTAACTGTTTTTCAGTAAGAGCAAATAAGTCATCATCAATATTAGAAATAATACCAATCTTATATTTTTCTTTCAATTTTTTCAGCATTGGAACGGTATCAGGAAATGCCCTCCAATCCCAAAGTGAATCAATAATACAATTCAATTCAGATGAAGAGGGACTGAATTCAAATTTATTACCAAATTGTTGCATTACTCTTTTTAGAACTTCTTTATAATTGACATATTCATTTCCGCTCTGAATCTTTCTTTCAAATTCATTAAAAAGCTTGATAATTTGCATATCAGTGATATCCCTATTGTAACTGGATAGAATTGGTCTTAATGTCGATAATATACTACTTTCCCAATCAATGAGTGTTCCATAACAATCAAATGTTAAGACTTTAAATTGATTGAACTTCAACATATTAATCTACCCATAAAATGTAACTAATTTTTATTTTTAAAATTAGCAGTATAATTTATTGCAAGATATTGGAGCAATATCTGGTAAATCTTTACGTCATTATTCTGGCCCAAATGGTAAAAAAATATTTATATTTTCTGGCCAAAAAAGTAAAATTTATATACTACAAGAGACTATATATTATTAATTATGTCATTTATTGAAGTTCAAAAAAAAGATAAAACAGAATATGCTTTATTTGTTAAAAAAATATCCTTAATGGGTCAAGTTTTTAGGATTAGAGAACATATTGGAAAAAATGTTCCAACAGTAAATAAAAAAGAATTTTTAAAAAATAATTTTGATCTTATTAATAGGAGAGAATTTGAAATTAGAAAGAAGCTTTTTAGTAAATTAGATATAGTTCATAATATAAATCTCATCGATGAAGTTGAGAAGAAATTAATACAAATTGATAACCTTTTAGAAATTAAGGAAATTAAAGAACAAATCTTTATTGAATTTGCAAAAGAATTTATTTTCAACTCAAACAATATTGAAGGATCAAAAATTCCGGCCAAAGAAGTAAAAAAAATCATTGAAAAGGGCGATAGCAAATATAGAAATCGAAATGAAGTAAAAGAAGTTTATAACTCAATTGAGGCTTTTAACTATATTCAAAAAGGATTTAAATTTAATATTTCTTCAATTAAGAGATTATATTACATTCTTACGAAGGATTTAACAATGTCCACTGGTGAAATGTATCCTAAGGGTTTTAAAAAAGCTGAAAATATTGTTAACAACCAACCGACTGTTCCACCTGATCAAGTCGGATGGGCATTAGAAGATCTTCTAAATAAATATAAAGAAAATAAAAAGAAGGAATATCCATTTAAGCTTGCTTTTGACTTTCATTTAAGATACGAAAATATACATCCTTTCCAGGATGGAAATGGAAGAACCGGACGGTTAATTATGAATAAAATTTTAATGGAAAATGGTTATTTTCCAATTATTATATATACTAATAATTCTCAAGCATATTTTAATGCAATTTCAAGAGGACTAAAGAGGCAAACAAAGAAGAATTATTATCAATTTATGTTAGAACAGACCAAAAAAACCTATCAACAATTTCATAAAATAATAAAGGAGTATTAGGAGTAAATTACCCTTACAAAATTACTGGATATGATCTCTATATCTAGAAAGCCCTACGGACCTGGCGGGATTCGAACCCGCGATCTGCAGCTTAGGAGACTGCCGCCCAATCCAGGCTAGGCTACAGGCCCAAGTTATAAACAACATCAGAAATAGAACCTTGTTTTTTAAAACTTAGGCAATTATTTTCTTTATATTTTGTTAAATAATAAATGTACAATCTTAACTTTTTTTACTCAAAAACATCTTGACATTGATAAAGAAAAATATCTTCGTTTATGATTCTAATAACTCTAAAATATGAGCCCTCTTTACATGCTCTTGTTTGAACATGTAGCGTTGGAAGTTGACTACAATTCAACGGCTGATTAGTTTCAAGATAAAAATTATTTTGACTATCAAATACTCTAGAATAATGGGTATGACCCGTTAAAACAAGATCTACATTATACGCATCACATATATCTATGAAAATTTCTCTGTTATTAGCAATTACTTTGTATCTGTCCCAGTTAATTGCTGGATGATGCATAAAAATTATTTTATGCTCAGACTTACAGTTGTATAG
>CAZVNH010000257.1:0-4322 GCA_964628575.1 uncultured Thermoplasmatales archaeon
TGGTAAGTCTAGGTATGATGATCCTTCCATTCCGTAATTATCTGTTACAATTAATTTAATCCAATCAAGTGGTGGATCTACTCTTATTTTTCTACCTGTTTTTATTAAACTTGTTGCTGATTCTGGTTTTACAATCCAATTCCATTCAACGATATATCCATCTCCTGGATGATCTGATAGTGATCCATCTAATATATAAAAATCAGTATAATTTTGACTGGTATAGTTCCACTGTGATTCTGTTGTTATCTTGATAATACTTGTTGGAGGGTAAAAGGTTTTTTCAAATGTATTTGTTAGTCCTGTCAAAAGTTCTAATGTAATTGGTGTATTTTGAGCTAAGATATCTGTAGTAGGTTTTGCAACACAATTCGATACATTATATATGTATAGAGTTAATGTTTCATAACTTGATATTTTTAATGGATAATATATATCACCATCATTTGTCAAATTATAATAGTAGTCTGGATCTGTTTCTATACCAATAGTTTGTATTTTATATGCTCCTTCTGTTGCATTTACATCCCAATATTCCCATGTTAAATTTGATTTGATTAATACAAATTTTCGTACATAGTAGTCATTTAAAAATATTGATGTTATTTGTGAGCTATCTTTGTGGATGTTTCTTATTGTAAAATTTACAATTACTAAATCACCATTAGTAGATGAATAATTTAAATCTTTCATTCCTTCAATTGATAGATCTTCTAAATCTCGTTGTAGTTCAGAGAATTGCGCTTCTTGAATTTCTTTTTGTTTTTGAGATGTAAATATCGCAAAACTTGATGCTGCAGATACTACTATTAATGTTAGTAGTAAAGCACCAACTATATTTGATAATCCCCGTTTGTTTTTTAAAATGTTATTCATTTTTAATAGTGCCATCAATATTTTTGACTTAAAATTGATGTATATTAACTATATGATGTATTGAGATATATATTGTTTTTAAGTCTCTATATAGATTATAATCAATATTTTTATATGACTTTTATATTTAATAAGATAATTAAACAATAACATAATAAAAATGTTTTAATATGCAGCATGAGGCTTTATTCAAATGGGAATTCCAATAGATGTAGTAGGATTATCTAAATTTATTTCAGAGATTCCAGATGGTAACATTGTACTAATTGAAGGAAGGATTGATCCAATAAAAGCCTATTTTGCACAACTTATTGGATGTACCGCATTTAGTAATGGCCGTGAGATCATTTATGTAACATCTAGAGTCCCTAAAGAAATTCAGGAAGAACTTACGTTTTATAATTACAATCCAAAAACATTTAACATAATTTCTGAAAAATCAGCACGTCATTGGAAAGATTTTATTAAAATGAATACAGTTTTGATTATTGATTCATTCTCTTATCTAATGCTTGACAAAGAGCTTTATGAATTTAGACATATTATGGAAGAATTAAGAGAAAGGTGTAAAGAAAAAAATGCAATAGTATTATTAACTTTAGAAGATGATATGCTAGATGAAAAACAAGAAATAACAGCTGAATATCTTGCAGATGGTATCATCAGATTTAGATCTAAAGATATTTCAAAGGGTATTCAACGTTATCTTTATATTCCAAAATGGATGGATTGTGTATCATTTGATGATAATATATATTATACTTTTGATGGTAAAAAGATGAAAGTTGATCTAAGGTCTAGAGTAGTATAAATAAAAATAATATTGGGGGTAGGATTTGGAAAAAACTGGTTACGATCGATATGGATTAAGTAGTAATCCATTTCGGGATTTATCGAGTGAGAGTTTAGAAAATGTTGATATTTTTCATGTTTCTCAAAATATTGATGATGAATTAAGTGTTTTAAAGGAAGAAATTTTTGATAAAGAAAATAAAGCAGTTGTTGCAGTTCTTGGCGATTATGGTTTTGGTAAAACCGAGCGTTTATTACTAGCTGCAAATGAAGCAAAAAAGAATAAAGCATTCTATGTGATTGTAAACATGAGTGCTGAAACAAAATGGTCAGTTGCTAATGTGATTGATCAAATGATAAAGAACAGCGGATTAACCTTTTTCCAGCGAACTTTTTCATCTCCAAAATGGTATAGAAATCTTCTAAAGATGAAAAAACAGGTTAAAAAAAGATATAATCCAGATGCTATAGGTCGAGTTATTGTTGAAGCTTTGAATGCTAATGCACCATCATTTTTACTATTAAATGATTTACATAATCTTTCTCATGTGGAAGACCTTGATAATTTTGTAAGAGTACTTCATAATATTGCAGATTATAGTAATCATGGAGTTCTTACAATGATGGTGAGTGATGCTAATTATTTCCAAAATCTTATGAGTCGACATCCATCAATGAATCAGCGGATTAATCATGAGATTATTATTCCACCTTTGAGTAATAATGAAGCTAGCCTTATGATTGCAAAGAGAATGCTTGAGAAAAGAATGGTTGATAGTATTGAGCCTCTTTATCCATTTACTGAAGAAGCAATATATGTTTTAAATAAAGAGGCAAAGGGTAGACCCCGTCAATTACTTCAAATTACATCTTTTGTAATTGATCTTGCTGCTCAAAGAAAGATCATGAATATTGATAAAGAAATAACTATTGAGCTGTTAAATATTGGTAAGAATCAGAGATTGAATATTATGTATCAAGATGAAACACAAATTATTTCTCCAGATCAAAAACTTGAAAAACCTGTTGAAATTCCAATTTCTAGAAAAACAAATAAAGAGAAAAAAGCCAAAAAATCAGGTCTTTTACCAAAGAAAAGTAAAATGTCAAAATCAAAACAAATACCTGTATATCAAGGTAATCCTACATCCAATCCCAATAATCCTGGTGATGATTCTTCTTTTTTACCTGATGATAAATTTGAAACATCAATTGATAATGAATTTGAAACGATGAAAGAAATAGATAAACCTGAAGTTATTAAAAATGTTCGTGTAAGATGTCCAAAATGTACAAAAATTTTCAATTTTGAAATAACAAATGAAACCGAGAAACTTGTTTGCCCAAATCCTGATTGTGATTTCTCCGGAAAAATACCTGAGAAGATGAAGAAAAAATAAATATTTACAATTTTTTAAATATAAACGTTATTTGTCTTCCTTCGTCATTAAAAAGTAATTTTAACTGGTTTCCATTATTTTCAAATTGGTATTCATATACATTATCATTTGTATAACTAATTGTAGTACCTTGCACTGCCCTCGTTTTTGTTTCTGATGTGTAAAGGGTGTCTAACTCGTCTGTATTCCAACTTAAATCTTTGACCTGCTCATATCTAGTTTCCTGAAATCTTGTTATTACCAGTGTTTTATCTGTGTTGAATTTCCATTTTTCATTTTCAGCAAATATACCTGATGAGTCTGATGATGAAGGATCAATTGCTGTGGCACCTTTTACCTCTAATAACTCCCATTCTCCATAAAAGTTATTTTCTGTATATTTTGCAGGTAATATGAGTCCAGCAAAGAAAATTAAAAGTATAACTATAATAACAAAACCTGCTCCAAAAAAAACAGGTTTTCTAAAAGAAATTTCATCTGGTTCAAATTTCAGTTTTTCTTTATATTTTTTTTGTTTTTTCCAGATTAATTCCATTTCTTCTAACAGTTTTTCATAACAATCTTTTTGATTATTATTGTTTAGTTTTTGATTTTTTTCTGTTTCTGTAAATTCTGTTTTGCAAAACAGACATCTATCCATCTTTTTTTCAATAGGGCTTCCGCAATATTGGCATCTGATTCCAGTTTCTGTATTGTTTTCTATTTGTTTATTTTCTTTTATTTGATCCTGATATAAAATAATAAAACAATTTTTACAAATATTTTTATTCTTCCAAGAATTAATAATATTAGGGCATTTTTTAATTTGACTTGAGTCTCCTGTTCTATTACACCGCTCGCAAGTTAGCATTTATTTTTCGTAAACAAAATTAAGATAAATAATAAAAAAGAGTTTCCAAAATAGACTATTTGCTGTTATATAAACTATATATTTTTTTAATATTTTATAGTGATTATACAAATGTTTTACATGAATATGTAGCTAAAATATTTCCATCAACATCCAATAATTCAATATCTAAGGTATGATATCCATAATCATGGTAAATAAAATCAGATATCTCTGTATTTACTTCAATTTTTTTTGAATCTGTTGCTGGGATTATATGATCTATGTAATCTCCAATTATTCCTTTTTCATATGGTCCGTATTCAGGGCTAATTTTCAATCTTACTTTTTTTACATATGTTGGAACTAAACCGTCATTGTTAACTAAAATTTTTAATTTATCAAGTTTGTCCTCAAATGCGTTT
>CAZVNH010000258.1:0-4313 GCA_964628575.1 uncultured Thermoplasmatales archaeon
ATTACAAATTGAGTAATTCTTGAATTAGGTATTCCACCCATGTATTCTTTACGTGTTGAGGGTTGTCCTCGAATGTATCTGTACATACTGCAGGGTTTTCGCGCCATAATTATTCACCTTTCATTATCTGTTTGTAAGGAAAACGAAATAGAGATGTTATTTATAATATTTTTTACTGTTAATTTTTTCAAATAAAAAAATATATTTGAATAACATTAAGTTTTAGGATTTTATATGAAAAATGAATTAAAGATAGAAAAAATTAGTGAAAAAAATTTTGATGAATTTCTATTTTTAGTTGATCAACTTGCCTTTTATGAAAAGTTAACACCTCCTGATAAAGCAGCAAAAAAAAGATTGAAAATAGATGGTCTTGGCAGTAATACTAAATATGAGGGATATATTTCTCGGTTGAATAATAAACCTATTGGTTATTTTTTCTTTTTTATGACTTATTCTAGTTTTCTTGCTCGTCCTACTTTTTATTTAGAAGATATTTTTTTACTGAGAGAGTATAGAAAAAATGGTTATGGACATAAAATGTTTGAATTTTGTTTAGATATTGCAAAAAAAAGAAATTGCGGACGTATGGAATGGTGTGTTCTAAATTGGAATAAAAATGCATTTAATTTTTATAACAGATATAAACCCATAAATCTATGTGAAGAATGGTCATATTTAAGATTAAATTTTTAGGTTTTTTGTAAATATATTCTCTTATTCATCTGTTGGAAAATCCCAAATCGAATCTTTTAAAATGGTATATGCTTCTTGTTTAGTTACTTGATTGTTCTCATCTTTTAATGTTAAATAATAAATTTTTCCTAATTTTGCTTTATTTGAATTCTGTGATATTTTGTTATATTCAAGTTGTACCCTTTTTCTTATGATTACTATTTTATTCCTTTTTTGTTTTTTTATTTCAACTATTTTATAACGTTTATTTTGATTTTTTTTCCTTGGTAATTTTGCCGATTTTATTTTAATATTTATCCATCTACCTGTTGAAATTGAGTATTTTAATAGAATTTTTGTTAAATTGTAGGTTTTTTTCCCAAGATAAATTAATATTTTTTTAATTTGTTTTGAATGATTCTTTTTTTCTTTTACTATTATTTTCTCTTTATTTTCTGAATTTTTTTCTATTGTTTTCCCAAAGTTTTGAAGATCTTTAAATTCGTTATCTGACAAAAAACGACCTCAAAAATTTTTATAATTTACATATTTATATTTTATGTTTTTTAGTCCTGTTTATATTGTATTAGACTACCATCGTCTTGTTCTTCAAATAAAGGTATCTGCCTTGGCTTAGAGTAAGTATATTTATGATCATCCCTCATCAATTCAACCATCCTTAGCATGTAAACAGTATTGTATTTAAAAACAATGTCCTTTATTTAAAAATTGAATTTATAATATATTTAATATTTACAAAAAATTCTAATTATATTTTAATTATTATAACTAACGTACTTGTAAAAAGTGTTAGATTTTTTTTTGATATATAAAAAAATGGTTAATTAAAAAATAAGAGAGAGATATTGTTATATTAGAGATATTTCATAAATTTCGAAATAATATTTTCTAATATTGGGAAATTCGCTATAAATCTCTCAATTATATTTAGGGTTTTAGGCTTTCCTTTTCCTTTTATTTCGACATCAAGTGGATCTGAAGTATCACTTTCAGCATTATGTGTATCCTTTGCTTTTACTGTAATTTGATATGTTCCTTTTGTAGTATAGGTATGTGTTAGTGTTAGCGCATATCCTGAAGTATATGGTCCATTCCATCCACTATTCGTTCCATCTCCCCATTCAATCCAATAATATATTTGGTCTCCATCTGGATCAGTTGTTGAAACAGTATAAGAAAGTGATTGATCTTTTTTACCAGTTGTTGGTCCAATAGGTTTATTAGGTTTTAGAGGTGGATTGTTTGCACCTGATATTACTACTTTTTTCTTAGGTGAAAAGCTACTTTGAGCACCATTTATATCTTCTGCTAATACCTGTAAATAATATGTTCCTACAATATTGAATTTGATATTTACACTACATGTCGCTCCAGAATTGTAATAATTAGTAGTCCAATAATCAACGTTATTATCATTGTCTAAATCCCAGCCGTATCTTACTTGATCACCATCAGGGTCAGTTGTACTAGTTGTATATGTATACCATATTCCAGTTTCTCCAGTCGATGGACCACTTGGTTGTGATGGAGTTAATGGTGGATTATTTGTTTCTTCATCTCCAGTTATTACAAATGCCAAATCCAGTGATTTTAAACATTCATGTTCGATTATATTCAATCCTTCTAATAGAACAAAGTTATATCCTCTTACATCTATTGATATCCATTCAGGATTATACCATGGAATTGTAAAGGATAGTATTTGACTACCTTGTGGCGCTTCGGTTATCAATAATGTTTCTCTTCCAATATATAAACCCTCCTCAGAAGGTGTAAGTGGTGGGACAGGTGGTTTTCCTGGAACATCCCATTCATCTGTTGCCCAATTCACAGCAAGCTCTAGGTAAGTTAGATAATCAGGATTAAATGGAGCCCAATTTAATTGAATAACTACTTCTTTATATCGATCTGGATCAAAAGGATGATCATAAAACCAGATATTCCACCATTCTGTATACTCGTAATAATACCATCCAAAGTATGATGTACCATCTTCATAATAATCAGTTCCTCCTCCAAATTCGATTTGACCATTCTGATCCATTCCTAACCAAAAAAGATTTGTTTTTGGTTCAAGAAGTGGTGGTTCAAGTATTTCCTGCCAGTCAAGTTCATACCAATATGCCCAGCATGCATCATCAATGTAATGCTTTCCAGTATATGGTTGTGGATACTGATCTACATCAGCAGTTTTCCAACCCCAAAGAGGTTGAGCTCCTGTTGGGTCTTCTTCAACAACTGCAGAGATAAATAACCAATATATTGTACCTTCTGTCTGATAGAACCAATCCTCCTCATCTAAATAAACATTATATTGGAAGTAATGTTGATGATCGTTTTCAATATAATAATTATTATTTGGTTCATACCAACCTTGCATTCCTGGTGGATCAACTGGTGGAGCCTCAATCCATTCGTATATTTCCCATTCTATAAGTGTTTGTCCAGGTCGACTATATGGAACTTGTGGTGGATCTGCAGGGATATCACTTGCAATACCGATAACAAAATACAGAATATTTCCTTCAATATCTCCTTTCCATGAACCCCAGAAATGGATATCTCTAATATAACCGGTTTCACTACATGTAAAATCATCAGCAGCAGTTACCGAAGGATATTGACTTAATCCTGCTGTAGCATAAACATCCCAACCATCTGCATCAGGTAATTGTGGGAAATGCATTTTATGATCGTCACCAGGTTCCCAATCAGCATTTGTCGAATTTGTTAAAACAATGCTTGTTCCAATCAACAGCATACAAACTAAAATACCTAATAATTTTTTTTTCATTTTCTACCTCCCCAAATAAATCACAAAAAATAATATAGTTCAACAATATAAATCTTTCTAATACTAAGTATGTAACGTTTGTTTCATGTTATTATATGAATTTATAATCTTGCAAAATTTACTAAAAGTTTTTTATTTCTAACTTCAGGATGAAATAATGTGCCATAAAATGGTAGTTTTTTATGTTTGAATGCCTGGATGCAAATGTCCGATTTTGCGTATGTTTCAAAAGCATTTGATTCAACATTAAAATTATGCAACTCATATACTTCTGCTTTATCTGTTGTTTTAAAAAATTCTTTTATAAACTCTATCGACTTTAACCCAATCTCTTGACAATTTATCCTTTTTCCATCAAAGATTAATCCTAATATTTGCATTCCACCACAAATGCCAAAAATAGGCTTATTAAATTTTTTTATCCAAATAAAACGATCAATATCATTTATAAAATTGTTATCTTTCAAACTTGTACCTGAAATAATTACTTTATCACAATCTTTTAAATATTTATCTTTTAAGTGTTTATAAAAGACAGTTTTGAATTCAAAACCATTATTCTTGATAATATCCTCTATGGGTTTCACAAATTCAAGTTTATGAAGACTTTCTTTGCATATTTGAATTATTAAAATCATCTTAGTTTTATCTCCATATTTTATGGGTTTATCTCTCTAAATATTTTTATTTTATTTTTAAGGTTTTTCCATGAAGTGAAATTTTTGTCAAAATGTTTCAAACTCTCCACCAAAAACATTTAATGATATTTATTTATTATTTTTCATACGAATAATACTTATTATCATAGAATGGAGGAATATAT
>CAZVNH010000259.1:0-4311 GCA_964628575.1 uncultured Thermoplasmatales archaeon
AGAAACTGTAAGAAAAGCAAGTAATACTAAACTCCAAAATATTAATAGTTTCTTGAAATTTTTAATTTTCATAAATTTTCACCCCCTTTTATCTTTCATAAAAGAGCATTTTATTAAATTTAATTAAGTTATTAAATTATATTAGTTATCAAATATTTATAATTTAAATGTTTTGGATAATATAAAATGATTATATTTATATAATTTTTCCTAAAAATAAAGAATTTATTAACCATTTTTATAGATATGTGTAATTACTATAAATAACAAAATAATTATATACCTATTAGTCAGTAATTTTATCCTTAAAATAATAGTCAACATCTACAGGAGTCATTAATGGATAGTAATCAAACCTGCCTGAGTTTGAGATAGCGTAGTATGTATCTCCAATGCCGTTACCATTCTCATCAACACCTGTGTAATCATCCCAATAATTTCCAAAAGAACCATTATCTGCATTCCAGGAATTCTCAAGTTTATAACTCTCATATGCATTATTTTTATTACTTTGTATAACCGTATTATTAAATAATCTGTTTTCTTCTGCACCACAGCATATAAATAACCCATAATTGTTATTGTAGAAATAATTTTTTATTACTTGATTATATTTTGATCCTTTAATTCTAAGAGCTTTTTCATTGTTAATAAAAATGTTTTTAGAAAAAAAGTTATTATTTGAGTATGAAAAAAAATAAAAACCATGTTGAGTATTATCAGATATATAATTATCAGTTACTACATTATTTTCTGTATATGTTGCCCAAATTCCATCAGTATTATTACTAATAATATTTTGACTTATTATATTGTTTTCTGAATATCTATTTATTTCAATTGCGTAATATAAACCTGATATATTGCAATTCATAATAGTATTATTACTAGAGTTTATTGTTATTCCTCTAACATTATTACCATGACTCTTAACAAAAGAGAAATTCTCAATACTACAATTATCAACATTGATTGTTGAAATAATAATATAATTATTTTCAGGATCATATTTATTTAATAAAATTGTATTATTTTGATTCTCACCAATTAGTTTTATCGATTTATTAACTATTAAAGTTTCTTGATAAATACCTGGCTGAACAAGAATAATATCATTGTCTGACGCATTATCTATTGCATCCTGAATATAAGTAAAATTACTTTTCGAACTATTTCCTACTGTTATTGTTCTTTGATTATTAGATAGATCTGATATCTCATTAGGACTGTTTTCTTTTTGGTTTTTCTCTTTGTTTTTTTCTTGGTTTTCTAAACAACCACTAAATATACTAAATAGTAAAACAAATAAAGATAAAATAAGTAGTATTGATGATAGTTTTTTATTATGGATAAATAAAATCCTCCATTTTTTTTATATCTGTAAATAAATCCTCATACTTAAATTTTTTATTGATAACCTCCAATAATTAAACTTGGATCTCCTAATAATATCCATTGCTCAACTGTTTTTTGATCTATACCATCCCATCCAGTGTCAATTCGCCAATAATTAAGCTCCATTGTTTTATGATGAGTGATATAGTTTGTTATTGCTTGAATATAAGCTGAGCCAAGAACATGCTGATTTTCTTGACCATATTGTCTAAAGAACTCTGTATTAATCCATCCATCCCCTGTTCCAATTGTACATACATCACCTTCTGATCCCCATCCATAACCTGAATTTCCCATTGTCGCAATAGCACCAGTTTTTGGAAGTTTTACCATGAACCATCCCCAACATTCAGGAACAGGTGTTCCATATGTGTTCATATAGTTCTGATTATATTTACTCAATATCGTTGGTATAAGTGAAACATTAAACTGGCTATTATGACATCCACCAACACAAACTACTGGAAGTTTATTAGTGTTTGATAGTTGATTCATTGTAAAAGTTGGAATTTGTAAAAAATTAAAGTATGTTTTAATCTCAGTAACTACAAGTCCTGCAACTTGTCCATGTCGTCTGTTACCAGGAATTCCTGGATAGTGATCACCCCACCATCCTGGACTTCCATGTCCTGAGAAATAAGCAAGTCCATATCCCTTGTTAAACTCTTCAATAACATCTGTTTGAGTAAACCATTTTCCATTTGATGTAAAAACACTATTTTTTTCAAAATTATCAGGCATATAAGCCATAGCTCCACCTCTTCCATATAATAGTTTTTCACCAACTACCCATTCACCTTCATAATATGTTTCCATGTTTTGACGACTATCTGTAAAAACTGTTTCTCCCTGTTCGTTTTCAATCCATAATTCAAGATTTGTTAAGTTTCCATATGGTTTTGGATCATAACATTTTCCACGTATTGTTAAAACTTCAGAAACATAAGAAATATTTGCCCAATAATAGAAATCGTTACAATATGCTTGTCCTTCATTTGGAACATAGGTATAATCTGTGTTTCCAAGTATATTATTATTAGATATTGAAACAATTTCAGTAATCGGAGGTGCTGGATAACCATTATCTAAAGCAGGATTTAAATGATCATCATGGTTAAAGGTTATATCGGTTTCAACAGTTTTATCTAATATTATCTTTATTTCATCGATTGGCCCAATATCATCTTCTGGATTTGAACATCTTCCATATATTGTATATTCTCCATCCGGTAAATCACTAGTATCCCACTGTATATTCCAATCTTCCTGATCTAAAAAACCATCTCCAGAAATTGCAATGATTCTATTGAACCAGTTTGGATCTGCTTTTTGCTTTTCATAATTAATAATTTTATTTACTACATCTCTTGCTTCTTTTATATTTCTACAAGCAAGTCTTCCAAATGCAATATCTGGATATAAATCAAGATCATCATTTATTTCTCCTGCCCATTCTGCAAATATTTCGTTTCCATTGGAATCCCAGTTATCAAAGATACCACCTTCTCTATAGATGTCAGCATAATATAGATCAGTGAGATAACCAGGTTCGCCACTTGAAAAATTATAATTAGGATTTCCATCCCATTTTAAATTCGAATATCTTACAGGCACATACCAACCAGATTCACCAACATTGATATTATCTTTAGGTTTTGAGTAAATCCAAGATTTTAAACCACCAAATAATAAAACATATTTAACACCCCATGTTTCAATTGCATCTTTTATAAAATACTTAATTTGTTCTGCTTTATCTAATCCACTATATTCTTTATAAATATCTTCTGTTGATTTAAAAATCGAATTAACTCCAAAGGTGTTTTTATGATTAACCAATTGATTAATTTCTTTTGAAAATTTAGATGGTCCAATAATAACAAGATCATATTCACTTATATCAGGAAAAATATCTATATCTGGCATTTTATATGATATTTTAATATCAAATCCATTTGCTATATTTACTTCATATTTTACAGGTGAGTATCTCATTGGATATAAATTAACTGTAAGATGTGTAACATGTTCAGCATTTGCATTCAAACCACAACCTATATTATAACTATACCAAGAGTTCGGAAATAAGTCATCACTATTATATACTCGTTCATCTATCGAATTAATTGATATAATATCAGATTGTGTAGAATATGGTAATGGCGATGGTGCGGGTAATATCTGTTTTGTAATAGTTTGTTTTTGTATTTGATTTGGTTCTACATCGATAATAATATCTGTGATACCAAAAGGTAATTCATATTGTTTAAGTATTCTTGGCATCATTGGTTGTCCAGGATTTAAAAGATATAATTCGTTATCATGTAATATTGGTTTGAGATAATTATCATTTTCATTATTAAATTCATAAGATAAGGTTTCAATATCAATATATTCTGTTTTTGTTTGTTCAATAATATTTTTTATATTGTTTTTATTTATACTTGTACCAAATACACCGAATCCACTCAGGATCAAAATGTTTATAACTATTAATATTAAGATTTTTTTCATTATATATACCTCCACTTTAATTACTAATAAGATTTTAAATTTAAAGGTTTGTATTGAAAAATAAAATTAAAATATGTTATATAATTTATAATTATAAATACCGTGATTAAATATTATTTTATTATTTTATATAACTTTAACTAAATTTATATTATTTTACTAAACATCTAAAATTTGGAGATATATTGGTATTGTGATTATATCCATAATATCCATTGAAGCATTGTTATTATAATTATATGCAACTGTTTTTAATTCATGTATCTCACAGTTTTCACATGTTAAATAATATTTAAAAGGTGGTTTAGTAATATTATAAACTAGTTTTTTATCAACATATATTTCAATATTTCTTGTATCTTCAGAAGCGACAAATTTAATTGTTGTACCTCTGAATATAAT
>CAZVNH010000260.1:0-4291 GCA_964628575.1 uncultured Thermoplasmatales archaeon
GATTATTAATGGGTCAAATGTTCTTACAGCAATGAGTGCGATTTTTCTATATGATGCTGATAATTTTTTAAAACAAGCTGAAATCGCTGCTGCCATGTCTCTTGAGGCACTTAAAGCAAATATGAAACCATATTCTCCTAAACTTCACAAAGCTCGAGGTTTTTCAGGGGCTATTAGAAGCGCTAAATCTATTCAAAAATTAACTCAAGATGGTGATCTTCAAAGAGGGAAAATGATGTGTAAAATTCAGGATGCATATTCAATGAGATCAACACCGCAAGTAATTGGTGCTGCACATGATGCAATTAAATGGGCTCGATCTCAAGTTGAAATTGAACTTAATGGTGTTGGTGACAATCCAGTTTTTTTCCCTGATGAGAATCTTCAATTATCAGGTGCAAATTTTCAAGGAACGCCTGTTAGTCTTCCTATGGATATGGCAGGAGCAGCCATTACCATGGTTTGCGTAATGTCTGAACGTCGAATGAATCGATTAAATAATCCAGCTCTAAACGTAGGTTTACCCGCTTTTCTTACTAAAGGCGCTGGAATGTTTTCAGGATTAATGCTTAGTCAATATACTGCTGATTCATTGATTGTTGAACAAAGAATACTATCAAATCCTGCTAGTATTCAATCAATTCCAGCTGCAGCTGATCAAGAAGATTTTGTTTCAATGGGTATGAATACAGCAATAAAAAATTTCCAAATACTTGACAATGCCTATGGTATACTTGGTATTGAATTTATGGCAGCTGCTCAGGCTCTTGATTTTAGGGATTATAAATTTGGAAAAGGAGTAACAAAAGCTAAACAAGTTATCAGAAAGTATGTAAAATTTTTAGATGAAGATAGACCACTTTACCCAGATCATACAAAGATGAAAGAACTAGTTAAATCATGTGAGATACTTAAAGAAGTAGAAAAAGTTATAGGTAATCTTGATTAAAATATCTTGGATTAGAGAAAATACTCTTGGTAAAAATGATATTTTATTAGCAATCCTTGAAAATCGATTTTTTTTAAACTTATCCAATTCTTAAAATTATTATTTTATCATTGGTGCGCAAATATCACTTTTTTTAATGATATCAATCGAACCGTTATAACCTGCATCGGCATGTCTGATAACACCTATTCCAGGATCTGTTTTAAAAACTCTTTTTATTCTATTATCTGTTTCTTCAGTTCCATCACAAACAACAACCATTCCAGCATGTGTTGATAGACCAATTCCAACACCTCCACCATTATGAATTTGTACACTATCTGCACCAGCTGCACAATTTAATAAAGCATTTATTAACGGCCAATCAGCAATAACATCACTACCATCTTTCATTCCTTCTGTTTCTCTATAAGGAGATGCTACACTTCCACTGTCAAGATGATCACGTGTAATTGCAATAGGACCAATTGTTCCCTTTCGAACCATTTCATTTATTTTTAATGCAAATCTGTCACGTTCTCCATATCCAAGCCAACAAACACGAGCAGGAAGACCCTCCCAGGGAAGATATTCTTCTGCAAGTTTTATCCAATTTAAAAGAACTTTATTATTAGGAAACATGTCTAGAATAGCTTGATCTGTTTTTATGATATCATCAGGATTTCCAGATAAAGCAAGCCATCTAAAAGGTCCACGTCCAGCAGCAAGTAATGATCGGACATATGCAGGAACAAATCCAGGATACTCAAATGCATTAGTAAGACCTGCTTTTAATGCTTGACCTCTTAAATTGTTTCCATAATCAAAAACAATTGATCCATTTTTCATAAAATCAAGCATTGCTTTACAATGGATTTTCATACTTTCCATTGATTTTTTTATATATTCTTTAGGATTTTCTTCTCTAAGTCTAATTGCTTCTTTCAAATTATCACCATAAAATCCCGCTGGTATGTATCCATTAAGTTCATCATGAGCAGATGTTTGATCCGTTATTATATCAGGCTTAAAACCATCTTTAAAAAGTTTAGGATGAGTATCAGCACAATTACCCAAAAGTCCTATCGCTATAGGTTTTCTTTCATTTTTTGCATTTTCAGCAGTTGAAATAGCTTTATTGATATCCTTTAACTTAATATCACAAAAACCTGCTTTTAAACGTTTATCAATTCGTTTTTCATCGCATTCAACATCAATACAAATACCACCAGCCATTTTTACTGCCAATGGTTGGGCACCACCCATTCCACCCATTCCACCTGTTAAAACTATTTTACCTTTTAAATCACTACAAAAATGTTTTTGACCACAAGAGGCAAATGTTTCATATGTACCTTGAATAATACCCTGAGTCCCTATATAACACCAAGATCCTGCTGTCATTTGACCGTACATAATCAAACCAAGTTCTTCAAGCTCATAGAATTTATCCCAATTGCTCCAAAATGGTACAATATTTGAATTTGCCATAATAACTCTTGGTGAGTTAGTCCATGTTTTAAAAACAGCAACAGGTTTACCAGATTGAATGACCATTGTTTCATCATCTTCAAGATTTTTTAATGTTTCAATTATTTTTTCATAACTTTCCCAATTACGTGCAGCTTTCCCCGTACCTCCATAAATAATCAACTCATCAGGAATTTCAGCATTTTCAAGGTTATTTTCAAGCATTCTAAGAATAGCTTCTTGCTTCCAACCTTTACATCTAATTTTATTACCTGTTGTTGCTTTAATTAAACTCTCCATAAAAATCAAAGTGTAATATCAATAGAGATTACTTAAACTTTTTTTTAGTAAAAATTAGATAAAAGGGAAGGATGGCTGGCCTCACTAGGAGGGGATGGGATGCACTCTAACAAAAACTACCAGCCCGATTCCTTCCGCTTATATAAAATAAGTAACACATATATATGCTTTTCGCTAAATAATCTTCATATAAGAGAAATGCTCACAACATTATTTCCTCTGAGAATAATAGTACCTAATCTTCTTTTATTCTCTTCAAGGGTTTCCTCAACCTCTGTCAATACCATATTCATATATTCATCAAAACCAGTTAATTTTCCTTCGACAACTCTTCCGTCTTTAAGTAGAAGCGATAGTTTTTGATTTAGTGACTTCTCAAGAACATCTAATGGTAGTGCCATAGAAGGGGTGAAACATCTTCTCCTTTTTAAATTATTCCCTTACCAATTATTTATTTAAATGATAACAATTAAATGGGATATATTGATTACACAACTGCTCTAATAGGGAGGATATAATTATGGTTGATGGAAATATTATTCATGTTGTAGGAACTGGTACAATTGGTGAACCATTAATTGGATTATTATGTGATGCACAGGAAGATCTAGGAATAGATGAAGTTACGTTTTATAAACATAGTCCTGCGCTAACAGATAGACCAAAGATCAGAGGTCTTGCAAAGAGAGGAGCAAATTTAGCCGTTAGGGATGATAAAACAACAGAATTTCAAGATTTAGGAATAGAACCAATGTATGAGGCAGAGGAGGCAATAAAACGGGCATCTGTTGTCATTGATTGTACTCCAAAAGGAACAGGTTTGATGAATAAAGAGAAATTTTATAATAAATATAAAAACCGTGTTAAAGGTTTTATGGCACAAGGTTCAGAGTTCGGTTTTGGAAAAATGTATGCAGTTGGAATAAACGATGAAGCTATAAAATCTAATGATAAATTTATTCATATAGTTAGCTGTAACACACATAACATTGCAGTATTAATAAACACTCTTGCAATTGGTAAAAATAAAAAAAATCATCTTAAAGAAGGAAGATTCCTTTGTATTAGAAGAGCAAATGATATAAGTCAAGTTAGTTCTTTTATTCCATCACCAGAGGTAGGGGCCCATAAAGATGATAAAATGGGTACACATCATGCAGTTGATGTTTATCATCTTTATAAAACACTTGATATTGATTTAAATGTCTTTTCTAGTGCTTTAAAATTAAATACACAATATATGCATTGTATATGGTATGATCTAAAACTTGACTATGAAACAACAATTGATCAAGTAAAGAGAAAATTTATTGAAAATCCTCGTGTCGCAGTAACACATAAAAAATCTGCTAATCTTGTTTTTTCATTTGGAAGAGAACATGGACATTTCGGAAGATTATTAGATCAAACAGTAATAGTATTACCAACAATACATGTTTTAAATAAAAATGAGGTATTCGGTTTTTGCTTTACTCCTCAAGATGGAAACTCAATTTTAAGCAGTGTTACAGCAGCTGAAAGATTCCTATATCCAAATGAATGGAAAGAAAAAATAAAATGTCTATGGCCATTTTTATTACAAGAAGTATAAGA
>CAZVNH010000261.1:0-4282 GCA_964628575.1 uncultured Thermoplasmatales archaeon
CACCTAATCCATTATTTGGACTAACACCAAGTTCTTTAAATGTTGATGCATGTTTTTCAAAAACATCTTTGAAAAAAACAGAAACTACATGACCAAAAATAATAGGATCTGATACTTTCATCATTGTTGCTTTTAAATGTACAGAGAACAATATATCTTTTTCTTTTGCATCATTAATTTGTTCTTCAAGAAATGCTCTTAATGCACGTCTGCTAAAAACTGTTGCATCAATTATTTCACCGTCAATTAGAGATAGTTTTTCTTTTAGGGTTATAGTATTTCCATCTTTTCCTATAAATTCAATTTTCGTATCTCCTGATGTTTCTTTTGTAATTGTTATGGATTTTTCATTTGATCTAAGATCTCCACTTATCATATGTGCAACATGTGATTTTGACTTAGGGTTCCATTCACCCATTGGATGCGGATTTTGTTTTGCATATGTTTTTACTGGTCCTGGAACTCTTCTATCAGAGTTTCCTTCTCTTAAAACAGGATTGACTGCACTTCCTTTAATCTTGTCAAATCTTTTCTTTATCTTTTTTTCTTCATCAGTTTTTGGTTCTTCAGGGTAATCTGGTAAATTATATCCATGTCCCTGTAATTCTTTTATTGCTGCTTTTAATTGAGGGATTGAGGCACTTATACATGGTAATTTGATTACATTTCCTTCAGGTTTTTTTACTAACTCTCCTAAATATGCAAGATCGTCTGTTTGTCTTTGTTCTTCTGTTAGATTCTCTGGAAAGTTTGCAATAATTCTTCCTGCAAGAGATATATCTCTTGTTTCAATAGTAACATCTGCTGCTTCAGTGAATGCTTTTATAACAGGTAGAAAGGAATAAGTTGCTAAGGCTGGTGCCTCATCAACTTTTGTGTAAATTATCTTTCCTTCATTACTCATTTATATCGTTCTCCACCTTTTCGTTACCTTATTTTTTCTGGTTTATCAGGCATCATATATTCAATGTCATCCCATGGATGTCTATAAAGTCTTGATTTCAAACGTTTCTGATCCATAATATGTCCCATGAAACCTATACTTCGTCCTAAAACAAAGAATGCATTTAGAATTCCAAGTTCTACAAACTCTCTAACTTCTTCTCTAGAATATCCAATTCCTCGAAGCATATCACAACATAATACTCCGATACAGCCATCAACATTAAGAATTAGGTTATTTCTTTTTGATGTTGTTAGTTTTTCTACTGAAAGAGCATAATCAAGAGTTTCAGTTACCGGAAAGTTCTTCTTCGCAAAATCTACCATAATCGTAACACGAACATCTGGATTTGTAACAGATTTGATACGATGTCCTATCCCTTGTATGTTTACGTTTTTACTTTTCATGTCTTTAACCATAAAACTTGGCTCTTCACCAGCGTATAGGTATCTTGTAAAGTGATCTGCACTTCCTTGAACTGCTCCTCCGAATCTTGGTCCAATTGTTAGAAGTCCACTGACAAGTGAGGATATTAGATCTTTACCTGCACGAGATGCAATAATACTGTTATGTGCACCTGAAACAGCTGGTCCATGATCAGCGGTCAGTAGTACCACTCGTTCAATGAATTCTCTTGCCCACATTGGTAAATCTTTTTTGAACCATAGAAGTCCTATTACTCCACCAAGTCCCCATTTTTCTTCAAAGATTTTACTGATTTTTACACCACAGTATCTTAGCTCTTCACCACGATCATCAGAAATTGTAGATATGAAGTTTGCAGGTCGTCTAATAACACCTTGTTTAAGTGCTACTGCATAATCAAGTGGTATAGTTGGTGGTTCAACATCAGGTATTGGTTTATGTTTACCAGTTTTTACTAGTTTGGTATATGCTTTTTTGATTTGTTTATCAAAATCATCAAAGCTAGTTGGAACGTACGCCCCTGCTTCTTTGAGTGCTTTATTTTTAGCATCTGATGTTTCTCTATCGGCTCCTGCTCGAGCTCCAGCATGACCAAATTGAACTTCTGCAGGGAATACTTTTGAGCATGTTCCAATACACCAGGCAACAACTGGTTTTTTTATTCGTCCTTTTTTCATTGCTTCAACTACTTCGTATTCATCAGTTCCGCCTACCTCACCAAGTAAAACCATCATTTTGATATCTGGATTTTTTTCATATCTCATCATATGTTGTATAAAAGTTGAACCAGGGTATCTATCTCCACCAATAGCAACTCCCTCAAATACACCATCTGTATTCATGGCAATAATATTGTTTAACTCATTTGAAAGTCCACCTGATTTTGAAACATATGCAACACTTCCTTGTCGATGCAACTTTGATGCGACTATATTATCAAGCATGCCTGCTGTGTTACCGATTCTGAATCCGCCTGCTGCAATTCCACCTACTGTTGCAGGACCAATTATCCATTTGTTTTTCTCATTTGCAATCTTTATTAACTCTTTGGTCCTTTGTTCAGGTACACCTTCTGCAATTATTGCAACTGAACGAATAGTTTTACTTTCAAGTGCTTCTTTACTTGTCGGATAGGCTGATCGAAAACTTGCAAAGTTAACCATAAAGTCAGCTTCTGGATGCATTTTTGTTGCTTCTTTAAGTGTTCTGACCATTGGAATAAGTATTTCTTTTGTTCCCCAGAAACATTTATGCATACCATCACGTGTAGGATTGACAATTACAACAACTGATGGTTCTTCACGTCTGCATATATAATCAAAATCAAGCATACGCTGAATTGCTCTTTGTTGAAAACCAAAAACAATTGCTTTTGTGTTTTTATCCATTATTATATAATCTGGTCTTTTTCCAGATTTCTTAGTTTTTTTAGATTTTGTCATAGTAATAGCCTCCATTATTTACCTCCTAAAGCCATATCAACAATACGGGTCATATGGGTTTCAGGACCATAAACGTCGATTGGAACACCTAATTCATTACCAAGGTCTTTCATAATACGAAGACCCTCCTGATAATTTGGTCCACCACGTCGAACATAAATTTTAACATTTGTATCTTTGAGTTTCTTTTTATAGTCTCTTAGTGCCATTGTAATGCCAGTAAATGTTTTAGCAACATCTGTAAAGTTTGCAATTCCTCCACCAACTAACAAATATTTTGGTCTACCTTTAGGATCTTTCTCACGTGTCATTAAATCAAGGATTGTCTTTGCATATTCATAGGTTAAATCAGTTGTTGGGTTGCCACTATATTCACCATAATTTGCAAGCTCGTCTCGATATCCTAAATCAACAATTGTATCTGTGTAAATAACACTTCCTCCACCACCTGCAACCATAGTCCATACTCTGCCTTTTGGATTTAAAACAGTAAGCTTTAGAGATGCACCACTTTTTTCATCCATCATTTTTACGTATTGTTCTTCTTTTGATAGTTTTCTTCCAAATGGAGCTGGAAATGTTATACCTCCCCATTTATCGCTACTTTCAAAATGACCTGTATCATCAAGTCTAGCAACAAGATCGAGTGGAACTATATTTTTTCCTGTTACAACAAATGGATTGATTTCAAGATAGGCATAATTTAATTCTCTATAGAATTTATAAAAACCCTTAATGAAATCTACAAACATCTTTTTATTTTCTTTTGGCGTATCTTTTGGAAGTTTGCTTTCGATATTTATTTTATTGATATCTTGATCAACATTAATTTGTATCTCTGCCACTGTTTTCCAAACTGACTCGATATCCACTCCACCATGATTTGAAAAATATATTGTATCTCCTTTGCGATTACTTTTTATTGCAACATAGAACTCGTCCTTATGTGGAACAAATGGTTCAATAATAAAATGGGTCAAGGTTCCTGTTACTTTTCCTACTTTAGTTTCTTTGTTCATTCGCTCTTTAATCCATTTTTTTACCTCTGCAAAACTTGCATCAGCTTTTATTAATCCATGTTTTCCACGTTTTCCAAATAATTGATCAGGTTTTACAACTAGCTTTTCTTCTTTCAACCATTTATATTTCTTTGGAAGATCATCAAGTTTTGTTTTTGGATCTACCAAAACAATTTTTCCAGGGAACTTAAAATCTTTACCGAAATACTCTGACCAGTACTTGGCAAGCATCTTTTTCCCATCATATTCTCTTATTCCTCTTTGTGCCATATTCTTTCTACCTCAATAAAATTTTATTTAGCTTTCTCTTTCATATATGCAAGAGTTCCTCCTGCAAGTATTATCTCTCTTTGTCGCTCTGAGAGATTATATTCTACTTCAAATTCAGTTCCTTTAGTCTTATTTTTAACCTTTAAAACTCCTCCATTTTTAATTGAAGTTTTTATATTAGG
>CAZVNH010000262.1:0-4248 GCA_964628575.1 uncultured Thermoplasmatales archaeon
ATAATAATTTATTAATTCAATAATTTATGTAATTATCAAATAATTTCATATTAATTGTAGGTAAAAAATAAACTATTAATATTTGCATTAACATACAAATAAAATTTATTACAATAAACACATAACTTTTTTTATTCTTTTTAGTTATTTTTATAAATTCATTTTTTAAACTTATAGACATCATTAAAACTCTCCCATATTTAATATTTTACTACATAGCATTTGAAATGATCTGAAATCTTCTGATGTAAAATATTTATAATCAAATTTCACACTTAATTTTAGTTCTATTTCCCTTAGCAATCTATTACACATATATGGCATAAGTCTTTGAAAAATTTTCTCTCTGCCGACGTTTCCTTCAATGTGGTTATAATAATCAATCACATCACTCAAACAGTTTTGAATTATACCTTTAATATCATCTCTTATATATTTTTCATCGTAATTATATTTAACATAATTAAAGTTGTTTACTGTCTTTTGCCTAAGCTTTCTAATCAAAATCTTATTTGGTATATCTTTATCTTTAAGTAAATTATAAATATAAGCTGATACTCTTGGAGCTGCACTACTATTGCCTTTAAAAAAATTGTAGTTCCCATCAATGGTTGGCATTAGCCTAAATTGACCAAAATAGCTGCACTCATTATTAAATAATCGCAGTTTAAAATATTCTTCTTCCATGGGAAAATATTTAAATTTAACATTTATAACATGCTTCAATGCACTAGGATATCCAACTTTATTAAATCTATTGTTGTAATTCGAACTAACTATAATCTTATTCTTTAAATAAATTCGTCTTGATAATTCATTTAAAACTCTAATTATTTTCTTATCTTTTATTATGCAAGAACTACTAATATTAATTACACGAATATCATCCCTGACTAAACAATGTTCTAAAGCTTCTATTAATATATCTAGCGATGTATTACCATTGCTATTAAGTACTTTAATAACATATAACTCTGCTTGAGGCGATATTCGAAAAATTTCACCTGCACATGATGTCCCATGACCATTTAAGTCACTAAAATCATTATAATTTCCATTACAAGAAAAATTAATTCCATCTATTTTTTTATTATTAAAATCTTTAAAATCAAGATCTATTCCACTATCAATTACTGCTATTTTCAATACTATCACCATATATCTTACTAATTTTTCATCAATTACACCTAATCAATTAATTTTATTATGTCCATAGCAAATTTTTAACAAGCAACAGTTATAGGCTACTCAAAATCAATTTAAATAACCTATAGCTGTTATGCATTAATTTCTAGAACATTACTGTCCAATGAGCATCAATCCACACTTTTTTTGTGCAATTATCAAAAAGAATTCCAGTAGTATCTCCAGACCATATAGTTCTTTTGCAATCATTAAAGCAACTTTGACCTTCCACTATGATTTCCTCAAGTTTCTCCTCAATTGGCCCAATAGTTAACTTCTTGTTCATAACTTTCCCCCCCTTTTTATATTAAATTTCTAAATCCTATATATTTTAATTGATTTAGATCACATTAAATACTTATAACTTATATGTAAAATGGATCATGTATAGTTATTTTATAACAAACACATTCTTATAATTGGTCTTTATATTTAATTAATATTGAATTTTTTAAATTTTCCAATGCACATCCTATATCGCTAGGTACATAATAATCTGTAGTAATGCATTTATTCAATAACTTACATCTATTATGTATACATTTTTCTTTATTAGCACAACTGCTACAAAACTCATTATCTTTATTGCCCAAATCAACAATTGTATCCAATTTATACTGATTAATACCAGTCTTCACAGATCCAATTTTAAACTTAATTTCTCCAGTTACATAAGTACAAGGATATATCGTTCCGTCAACATACACATTATAACTTGGTTTGCATTTACCTAAATTTTTACGATATCTTAGTTCGTCAATTAATCCAATCTCAACTTCATCATTTTGCATAAAATCTTCGAATATTTTTATATACTCTTCATATAATACTTCTAACACTTCATCCGACCAATTAGAATTAAAATAATCAAAAGCAGTTGAGATTTGCTTAAATCCTATATTAATTAAATGTTGAATATTTAAGTAAAGTTTATCAACTGTTTTTGGAGTTACTGTAACCCTTGCTCTCAAACTAGGAAATATTTCCATCATTTTTTTTGCTGTTATTCTTACCTTTTGATAAACACTGTTACCCAAATAGTCCATCCTATTTAAATCATAAGTCTTGTGATCACCATCAATACTTAATGACAACCATCCCTCAAAGTAATTTTTATATTCCTGTAAGAATTCAGTAATTTCTTCATCCCAAATAGTTCCGTTTGTAGTGAATCCAAATCTTATTCCTCGAAATTTTGTTGTTGCATATCTCACAATTCTTTTAATAGCACTAAAGTTTAATAACGGTTCTCCTCCGTGAAATAATATTAATTCAACTTCCTTATCGTCTATCCACTTCAAAAGGTCGTCAATAACTTCATCTGTTAAATGTCCTTTTTGTTTCTTGATTTCATTATTTTCATAGCAATAACTACAATTCAAATTGCAATTAGAAGTTGTCCATATTGATATTCTCAAACTTCATCTCCCCATATTCTTTTACCTATAATTTTCTTTCGAACTTTACATCTTTCATTAAAAGCATCTGTTTCAATAAGAAAATCATTCATTTCACTAATACATGTCCAACAAAATATGTTTACGTCACATGTTTCACACTTAGTGCCAATATACCTTTTGTAGTTAATAAAATCAATATATTCTTTTTTGTTGAAGTAATCGTCTAAAAAATCCACATTTTCCCTTATATTTCCAATTTTGAATTTATTGTCATGCAACAAATTACAAGGATATACATTGCCATTATAATCTATAGTAAGCATAGTTTCACAAGCCCCACAACTGTTAATAGCTGCTATATCTTCTCTTTCATATAAACAACCACTAAATGGAAATTTGTTTTTTTCAAGATATTTCTTATATTCGTTATCTAAATATATCCTATTTTTTTCACCTCTGCCAGAAAGTGATAAATGTCTGATTTCCGATTTTACTTTTAATGACTCGCATAATTTCTCAAAGTTATCTTCAACAATCCTTGAATTTGGTAATATTGCAGATAATGATATTTTATCAAAACCATTAGCTTGCAACAACTTTACTTTTTTAATAACCTTATCATGAACATTTTCTCCACGAACAATTTCTGTCAATTCAGCATCAGCACCATCTATACTAATCGAAATACCATCCATTACATTGACTAACCATGATACATTTTTTTCATCAATCAATAGTCCATTAGTTAATAAAACTAGCTTACCTTTAAAATTATCTGAAATATATTTGCAAATATATTCTAAGTCATCTCTTAATAATGGTTCTCCCCCAGTCAACATAATTCTACTAACATCCATTCCAATAATTTTATCCACCAATCTCAGCACTTCTTCAGTTGTCAGCTCATTTTCATAAGTATGTAGATTAGCATCCTCACAACAATGCAAACAAGATAAATTACACTGTTTAGTTAATATAATTGAAACTGTACACAATTTAGATAATTCAGATTGCTCTTCATTAATTAAAACCTCTATTTCAATTAATTTATTTAACAATCTTTGTATATATTTTTTATCTTCATCAGTTTGAAAGCACTGAATCATTTCATCCAGTGTCAGCCTAGCTTCTGATAATTTTTCAACAATTTCAAAACACTCTTTTGTCATCTTTATCCATTTTCCATTTTGCCTATTTGCCACTATCACCAGTCGATCTCTTTTTAATGCAATTGCATACTTACTTTTCTTCAACCTATCTATTGACACTATATTGCCTCCCTAATAAATGTAAATTTTTCAGTTTGTTTTAACACTACTATGTTTCTTTCTAGATATCCTAATGCTAGTCAGCAAAATTTTATTTTGAGATTAGCAAAATAATGCTTGAATAAAGATCTAAAATTATATTTATCTTCAACATTATTTGTGATACAATATAAATAGCAAAGTAAAATAGCATAAAGCTATCACACTGCTAGCCCATAAATCATTCGTTTCCGCCAAGAAGTTGTATGATTTATGGGTTTTATTTTATTAAAAATGAATCCTCTATTTTACCAATTCTATATATAAATAGGTCTTTCCACTTATTTTTTTATTTTACAAGAATAGAGATATTTTGTCAATTATTTTTGTTGAATTTTTTGGATTTAGGTCAAATA
>CAZVNH010000263.1:0-4211 GCA_964628575.1 uncultured Thermoplasmatales archaeon
CTTCTTCAGTTCACTTATCTTTTTTAGAATATTATCTATTCCTGTTTTATCTTTTCCAATATTGAGTATTGCTATAGACGCAGTACTTACTTTTAATCCTGCTGCACTTCCTAGTTCATCTTTACTTGGTACATATGTATATGGAATATTTTTTTCTTCACATAAAACAGGCATATGAGCAAGTATCTCTTCAGGAGTTACATCTTCTGCCATTACAACAAGTTTTGCTTGACCACGTTCTACTTGTTTAGTAGTTTCATTTGCTCCTTTACTTATTTTACCAGTATCTCTAGCTTTTTCAACAAGATCATAGGCTAAATCTTGTACATCTTTTGGTGTTTGAAATCTCACATACATTGCCATTATTTTTTTAGCCTCCTTATTTTGCTTTCATAGATTATTTTATCTTATGGAAATGTAAACTTTGGAATGTAGGTCATATATAAAAATCTTTTTCAACGATGCAGAATTATAATGGAAGAGGAATTCTTTCAACTTCTAATCGGTCAGCAGTTGGGTATTCTTCTACAATATAACATCTAATTTCCTTCTCTGGAACTTGATTTAATATTTCGATTAGTACCCAAATTGCTATCTCAATTCTGTCCATTTTTTCGTTGATATCTATATATTTTTTACTAATATTGAGTTTATCAGTAAAAAACGAATATATTTTATCTAAGGAGTAGGTTTTAGATATCGCTATTCCTTTTAAAATTGTCCCCTCATCTGTTATTATATCATAAGATTTAGCTATATTTTTTGCTCTGCGTTTTAATCGATTTTTTAATTGAATTCCATCTTTAAAAGATGATGAGCAAAAGTGTACTCCTATCTCTATATTGTTATTTATTACTTTTTCAATTATAATATCAGCTGTTTCACTACTTTCTTTAACTGCTGCTGAAATATCATCTTTTACTTCAAATCCTTCTTTGTTTAATATATCAGCATTAGTTTCTGAAAATTCTAACTCGTTTAAGTTAATCCATCTTATTTCGTTTTCTGAAGCCCATTGAATCAATGTATAAATCTCATTATTCATTTTTGGAATAACTGGGATTTCTATTGCTACATCAACATTGGTTTCTATTGCTTTTTTTATGGATTTTTTAATAGGAGATTTTTCCATCTTTTTCCAATAATTAGGTGTTGGATGAAATCTTATTTCATCAAGTCCAGCTGATACCAATTCAGCAATTTTATCATAATTATTTAGTCCAGATGTATAAAGGTGAATATGAAAACCTGAACCAAATTCATGTTTTAAAAATGTAATAAAATCTTTTGTTCTTTTCCAAACGATTAACGGATCACCACCTGTAATTCCAGCACCTTTTGCTTCAATGTATCTTGCTTCTAATAACAGTTTTTCTTTATCATTTTCATCATTTAATTTCCATTCATCTGCATAGATTACATCTTTTCCAATTTTTTTTAAACTAAGAGGACAATAATAGCATTTTGCTCTGCATAGACCTGTTATTAATAACACCATTTTTGAGCCTTCTGCACAAAGCTTGCAAGCTGGAGATAATGGTTCTGTATAAAAACTATCATTAAGCCATGAAATTTTTTTTGACATTATATTATTCCAAACCATTTGAAGTAATAGTAAAAAAAGCTTTTTTTTCTTCAGGTATTGACCTATGTTTTATTATTGTTGCAAGTCTTTTTCCTAATCCAGTTTTTTCAAGTTTAATTATTGTTTTTACAATATGCTCGATTCCTCTCCCAGCAAATGGTTTGACATCATCATTTTCAATTGTATAAACCTGACCTGCGATTAAAACATAAATATTTTTATTTCTTGCAGCCAACTGTAAATCTGTAATTTGCCTATTTAATGATCTATTTGCAAGTTTTTCATCTTCTTCAAGTTTAATTCTATAGTGCATGTTAAATGTATCAAGAATTAACAATCCCAAATTTTCTATTTTTGTTGCTTTTTCAATCATTTTTTCCTGTTCTTCAAGGGACATAGGATTAAAAAACAGTAAATTTCCAAGTATTTTTTTAAAGTCATAATTTGTACATATCTGTTCAAATCTTTCAATTGATACACCTTCACTATCAATATAGGCAATTTTTTTACCTTTTAACGAACATTCTCTACTAACCTGAAGACATATGTTTGTTTTGCCTGTTCCAGCAGCTCCATAAATCTCAGTTATAGATTGGTTTTCAATGCCTCCCTGCAGTAGATCATCTAAAGGTTTACATTTAATTTTTAAACGCTTCATTTTTCAATAACAGTCAGTATTCAATCAAATAAAAATCTTTTTAGAATTTATAATCTATTTTTAATTTTTTGTTTTAATATACATGCTTTACATAATTCCTGTGATGTTGGTTCACCACATGTCTTGCATTTGGAAAGATTTGCTGGAGGGTATTTTTTAAGAAGCAATTCTTTTAGATTATCATAACTATTAAGTATACTATGACGAGTCCCTGGGTTTTGATACTCTAAATCATCAATAATATCTCTATAGACGCCTCTAAGAGCTCTTGTTGAATAAGGACATTCTGCATCATAAAATTCTATTTTTTTTATTATTGCATATAATGTATTTTCTTTTTCAGGGATATTTCTTAGAGGTAACATTCTTGGTACAAGACCAGGTTGGATTTTTTTATGCGGACCAAGTCGTGCAAGTTTTTTTAGATCACAATTAACAAAATTCATTAGAATTGATTGTGACATATCATCAAGGTTATGACCTGTAACTAATCTATCTACTTTGAGTTCCTTTGCTTTTTGATTTAAACATAATCTTCTGAATACGCCACAATAACTACATTCACCTAATTCTTCTTGAATATTTGCGATTTTATCCATTGTTGTACCAATTGTATCTTTAAAGGATATAATATGGTGAGGTATTCCTAATTTTTCATAATTATTTTTTGCAAAAATAATACTTTTATCTCGATATTCCTTTATTCCTTCATCAACAGTAATTCCAACAATTTCTATACTTTTTCTCTTTTTAAAAATATCATTAATAATATGCAATGCAACTATGCTATCCTTACCGCCGGAAACTGCAATACCGATTTTACTATTTTCTTCGGTTTTTCCTTGTTTTTTAATTTCTTTTTTAACTCTTTTCTCAAAATAATTGATAAAATGCTCTTTACATAGATGAGTCCCATTGTATCTGATAAAGGTTATTGATGGTTTTTTACATTTTGTACAGATAATAGTCATACTAATTGAATACGAAATAGGACTAATATAAAATATTTATGGGTTTATTTTTTCTAAATCAAGTTCAAATGATATTATAGGATATTCTAACTCGAAATTCATTATAGTTTTAGGATGTAACTCGCCAAAAAAACCAATATTTTCATTCTCATGAATAATTGATGCGCATCTTCCTTTTACAAAGCCAGGGTGATTACAATTTTTTATTAAATATTTAACTCCTGCATCTCTAAGAATAGCTTCGGTGTATGATTTACATTCAGTGAAATTTGCTTTGGCATCGATTTTTACAAAACCTAAATATAATCTATTTTTAAAATTGCTATTTACTACAATTCCAAGCTCAAATATTTTCTGTGGCAGAGGATGATGTCTGTTTTCATTTAATATCTTTAAAAGCGATGGAATTAATCCTACTCTTAAACAAGTGTAATCTTCACTAATCAGATTTTCAATGATAGCTCTATCTTTTTCTTTCAAACCTATTTTTGCAAACTCATCATTTTCATTAGATATTGTAAATGTTGTAACTTCATTAAAACCAAGGCCTATCATAATATTTCTAAGCCCTTCATATAAATTATAATTCGGAAGACTTTTTCCAAATGTTAATGATTTTGGAAAATCTGTTTCAAACATATCATATCCATAACCAACCGATACATCTTCTACTAAATCAATTTCATGTAGAATATCAGCTCTCCAAGCAGGGATTTCTACATCAATCTTATTATCATTGATATCTATTGCATTATAACCCATCTTCTTAAGACATTTTATAATATCTTTTGATTTCATATTTGTTCCGAGGATTTTATTTACATAATCAACCTTTAATATCATTTTTATCGGATTTAAATTTGGAGATATAAATGAATTATCACCATCAATAATTTTTGTTGTATATATCTGCCCTCCTCTTTCTGCAAGAGAAGTTACAACAATATTTATTGCATATTTTATAGACATTTTTTTCGATACACCCCCAAAAATACCC
>CAZVNH010000264.1:0-4172 GCA_964628575.1 uncultured Thermoplasmatales archaeon
CACTTGCAGAGTTGGGAAAATGGATCCTTTATATCAGTCTTCCAATTATTGCAATTTATTTTGCATATTTAATCATGTCAAAAGCTTTTAGATATATGGGTTTTTCATCTTTTGAAGCTTTTATTATTGTTTTTATTTCATTTATCTTTATTTTTGAAATTACAATTTTTGGAATAAATATTACAAATATTTATCTTTTTTCATACGAAAATTGGAGACTTGGAATCAACATGGGTGGAGCAGTTATTCCAATTCTCTTGAGTGTTTATATGATAATTAAAAAAAATCTATCTTTAAAAAAAATTGGGATAGGGATTCTTGTTGTAACGATTATTTCATTTCTTGTAACAAAACCAGTTATATATAAAGGAATTGTAGCAACTTTTCCCTATTGGCTTTTACCAGGAATATTTGCGAGTTTATGTTCTATATTTCTTTCGTGGAGGAATTTTGATAAAGCAGCTCCAATAGCGTATATCTCTGGAACTGTTGGAGTATTAATTGGTGCTGATTTTTTACATTTACCCGAGCTTCTAAGCTTTCCAATAAAAGAACCTACAAATGCAATTATAGGTGGTGCAGTTATAATGGATATGATATTTATAACAGGAATTCTTGCTGTTTTATTAGATGGCCTTATAATGTTTAGACAAAGAACTAAAGCAGGAATATATTAATATATTAGTTTTTATCTTTCATAATACTTAATAATCCCTTCATATTTACCAAATTTGAAAAAGCAATTAATCTTGAGGCTTCAAATGACTGATGAAATAGAAGATCTAATAAAAGAAAAAGATACATTTCAGATAAAAGCTAATGAATTAAAAGAAAAAAGAAATGAATTACATAAAAAATCAAAACAATTAGCTGATGAAAGAGATAATCTAAATTCAAATATAAGAAACATAAGAAATAGCATTACTGATCATAAGAAAAAAAGAGATGAATTAAATGAAAGAGTAAAACATACAAAAGAACAAAGAAATATATTAAACAAATCCTATAGTGAGGTAAAAAAACGAATTGAAGCTCTCGAGCGAGAAAGATCTACAAAATCTGGTGCTAATCTAAATAACCTTAGAAAACAATTGAGAACTTTAGAAAACGAACAAATGACTCAACCTATGTCTCCTCAGAAAGAGAAAAAATTAATAGAAGTAATTTCAGAATTGCATTCAAAAATTAAAGAACAAGAAGATAAATTAAATAAAGATCCAAAACTTAAAAAAGCACTTGAAGAAGAAAAAGTAATTAAGCAAAAAGCTGAAAAGCAACATGATACTGTTGAAAAACTAGCTACAAGGGCTCAAGAAGAACATGAAAACATGTTGGAACTTATTAAACAACTAGATAACATGGTTAAAAAAGTAAATACAATTCAAGAAACAATTGTAATGACAAAGATCGATGCTGATAAGGTTCATAAAGAATTTATTGAATGTGTTGACAATATTCATGATCTTGAACGAAAAATAACAGCTAGTAAAGAAAAGAAAAGAAAATCTAAAAAAGCAGCTGAAGTAACAACAGCTCATAAGGAAGCAAGCGAAATATTTGAGAGATTTAAACGTGGTGAGAAGTTAAGCACAGAAGATCTTATGGCTTTGCAAAAAGCTGGATTAATATAAAATTAAAGATTTTATTAAATGGGATGATGAATCATGCAATGTGAGCTTTGTGGTAAGGAATGTAATTGTAGGCCTGCAACCATCGAAGGTGTAAAAATGATGCTTTGTCCAGATTGTATGAGACATGGTAAGGGAATAGAAATTACAGGAAAAACACCTATTCAAAAACCAATCCTTGAAAGAATTAAACGACCAAAAATGAAAGATGTATACAAGGAAATGGATAAAGAACTTGTTAATGATTGGAATACAAGAATTAAAAATGCAAGAGAGAAAAAAGGATTATCCCGTGAAGAATTAGGTTTTAAAATCGGTGAAAGAACAGTAACAATATCAAAAATCGAAAATGGAGATCTTCGTCCTTCTGATAAAGTAATTGAAAAACTTGAAAAAGAGCTTGATATTATATTAATAGAAGAAGTAAGTAGAGCTCCATCATATGCTCTAGGCTCCCATTCAGATAAAGGTCTTACTCTTGGTGATTTTATAAAGAAGAAATAATAGGAATTTACCTATGATTGATTTATCAGCTGCCATATCAGCATTATCTAAGGGAGAAATAATTGTTTACCCAACAGATACATTATATGGATTAGGAGTAGATATTTATAATGATAATGCTGTAAAAAAAATATTTAAAATTAAAAAACGTCCTAAGAGCGTTCCATTGTCAATTGCTGTTTCAAGCATTTTAGAACTTGAAAAAATTGCATATGTTGATAAAAAAACTATATTAATTATTAAGCATTTTTTACCTGGAAAACTTACATTGATTCTGAGAAAAAAGGATATTGTATCTGATATAATAACAAGCAATTCAGAAAAAATTGCAATAAGAATTCCTAGTAATAAAGTCGCTTTAAATCTATTAGAGCATTTTGGTCCATTAACATGTACTAGTGCAAATATTCATGGGAATGATACACCAACGGTTATAAATGATATTAAGATGCAGTTTACAAATAAAGATATTGCAGTATATTTAGATGTTGGAGAAATTAAAGGTAAGGCATCAACAATTGTTGATTTATCAACAAAAAAACCTAAAATACTTAGAGAAGGTGATATTTCTAAATATGAGTTTCTGGAAGTGTTAAAAAATGGATGATGATGTCTATGAAAAATACAGACTTGCTGGTAAAATCGCATCAGAAGCTAGAGATTTTGGTGTTGGTTTAATTAAAAAAGATGTATCTTTATTAGAAGTCGCTAAAAAAATTGAAAAAAGAATTATTGATAATGGTGCTGGTCTCTCCTTTCCAGTAAATATTTCGATAAATGAAATTGCTGCACATTATAGTCCAAGACATGATGATGAATTAACTTTTAAAAAAGGAGATGTTGTTAAACTTGATGTAGGTACACATATTGATGGCTATATTGCTGATACTGCAGTTACAGTTGAGGTTGAGACAAATAATTATAGTGAAATGATAAAAGCATCAAGTGAAGGACTAAAAACAGCTATTAATCATATGAAATCTGGTATTCATATGAATGAGATTGGTAAGGCTGTTGAAGAAACAATAGCATCTTATGGATTTAAACCAATAGATAATCTTACAGGTCATAGCTTAAATAGATATATACTTCATGCTGGTATGACTGTTCCAAGTATTCCTGATCTTTTAAATAAAGGTAAACCAAAAGATGGAGACGTTCTTGCAATTGAGCCATTTGCAACAGATGGAGCAGGACATATAATAGCTGGTTCTGGTAGTAATATTTATTTATGTAAAGAAAATTTTAATTTTAGACTTATTAGGGATAAACGTGCTAAAATGATTTTTTTAAAATTTAAGGCGCAATTCAAAACTCTTCCTTTTGCCGAGAGATGGGCTGATAATCTTTTTAATTATAATGATATAATTTTAAAAAAATTATCGTTTCTTGGTTTAATTAAGCATTATCCTCAACTTATTGAATCAAAAAAAGGCATTGTTACTCAAAAAGAACACACCGTAATTGTAAAAGAAGATGGATGTGAGGTTACAACGTGAAAAAAAATAACAATTTAAATAAAATCATTAAACTTGAAGAACTTAATTGGAGGCAAATAGAAGAGCTTAATAAAGAAAAAACAATTATTTTTCTACCAATTAGTCCTCTTGAGGAGCATGGTCCGCATCTTCCAGTTGGAACTGATTATTTAACTACAATTGACACAACAACTGAAGCAATAAAGATACTTAATCAGAAAAATCCTGATATGAATTATGTTCTGTTTCCAATTATACCAATAGGATTCTGTAAGTTTAACATTGATTTTCCAGGTAGTATCTCTGTGAGTTCGAAAGCAATTAAAGAAATAGTTTATAGTACTGGTGTATGTCTTGCAAATCATGGTTTTAGATATATGATAATATGTACATATCATCAATCAATTGTTCATTTAAAGGCAATTTATCAAGCTATGAAAAAGCTTGAATCTAAACATAATATGCTTGTTTGTGAGCCATGGAGTCCATATTTTTATAGTAATGAAATTGAGAAACGTGAGCCTAAATTTGGTTTTGATACTAGTAAAGAAACCCATGGTGG
>CAZVNH010000265.1:0-4169 GCA_964628575.1 uncultured Thermoplasmatales archaeon
TAAAACAACGAACTTAAATGTTCTATCTCATCCGCTCTTTTTAGCGCTAAGTATGTTTCCCAAATATCTTGCAGATACATAGTCATTCCTTCCGTCTGTGTTTTATATTTTCTAATCCAATGTTCCCAGTATGGCAATTTAATGTTTATGGTGTACCAAAACAGCTTTTTATTTTCTTTTTTTAACTTATCTTTCCAGTATCTTAACATTCTTAATCCGTTGTTCATTTGTTTTTCAAGATAGGTGTCTTTTTCTTTACACATGGTTATATATATCTCATCGACGTATTGTAATGTTTCTTGTAATAGGCTATTCATTTGCCACGTAGGTTCTTTTAACAAAATCTCTTAACCAGTTAAGCTGGTGTTCTGTAATATCCCTAAAATCCCAGGCCTCCCTGAATTCATAGAAGTTTTCAAGTTTATCTGCAGCCCATCTTATTTCCTCATCGGCGTATATTTTATCTGTGTATACCTCTATTCTTCCTATGCTGGTGCCTGGTTTTTGGTTAGGCCAATATTCTTCCACAAATGATATAAAGAATTTTTTAGTCACGCGTTTCTCCTATTTATTTTTATTCTTACATTCAGGGCAATCAATGAATCTGGGTTCTTTTTCTTGCCCTAACCAAAACCTTTGCCAATCTTTATCTTTTTTACCACAGCTTGATAAAACAATGCCTTTATCTTCACACAATTTACAGATCTCTTTTTCTTGATTTGGCATTAGTTATCTTTTGCTGCTTTACATAAAGCCAGGGCCAAGAGAATAAAGAATACCAACACAACAACAATGCCTATTTTTATAAACATTTTTCCTACCTTTTTTAGATCAACAGCCGTATTTTTTATGCCTGGCCTTTTTGCAGATTATCTCTTAATTTACACAGAGCCCTATAAGCCGAATTAACACCCATCTCCACATTAATAGATGCACATCCTGAAAGCATCTCTGTTATGCGCTCTATTTCTCTTGTGATGCCGTCAAGAGCTAATTCATACAATGGATTAGGCTCCGCGTGATCCCGCTTAATTTCCTTTGTTTTATCATCATTCATTTTATTTTCCCCTTCTTTTTTTTTATTTAACACCATTCGGTTTTTAATTCTTCAGCAGCGCAATCATATCCATATACTCCACCAAGTATATTGTATTCCAGGGTGGTTTTTTCTTTATCGTATGTTTCCATTACCAAGCAGTAAACATTTCCAGATAGATAGATGTTCCAGGTTTCAACTAATCCCTGAGCCAATTCTAGCGCTTTTTTCTTATATCTAATTTCTTTTTTAGATATAAGCGCAAGGCCGGCATGGCTTGTATCCCAACCCTGGGCATCACACCAGAAGGAATCATTAAGGCTAAGGAACACACCACCATGAATATATGCCGATACTGGAAAAACATGATATTCTTTTTCGATTTCTGTTTTTTCTCCCCGGTAAATTGCCTCAACTTCATTCTGTGTTATTATTTTTTCTCTTTCAACCCAAAAATTTCGATGGTAGTGTACTAAAAATAGTTCTTCATCACCCCATTCGTCAGGACTATCCATGCATTCATCCTGAATTAAATACCTGGCCTCAAATCCATCCTCTGTTTCTTTGATAGTTAAGGTATCCTCAATAGGCTCGAAAGTAAACTTAAAGCCATCTTCATCGAAATAAATTGTTTTTGATTTAATCATTTAAAAACCTCCTTAATCTATTTCCTTTACCACCTGCCACAAAACCATCGCAGCGAGTAATATAAAGGTCATTTTAAATAGTATGTGGCTAGTCATTTAATCTTCCAATATCAATTTTAAAGTTTTAGACATGGATTTTTTAATTCTTGGCCTGTAATATGGTATAATTCCTATTTTCTTAAACTTTTTCCATTCTTTAGCTAATTTATTGGCATAGGGCCTAGTATAGGCGCGCCACATTCCAGGTGGACAAAAATGTGAATGTAGGCCATGCAAAGCAAAGTTTTCATTCCATAAATTAGGCTTACAAATAGATTTTGCCAGTCTTGTGGCTTCAATTTCATGTCTTAATCCAATATACCTAAAATCTGTTCTTCCAAGGTAGTATAGATATGCTTCGGTATTTGATAGGCGATCTTTCAAAATTGCATGCCCGAGTTCATGACAAAGAGCAGTAGCGGACTTATCGGGAGGATGTTCTTTGTTGTAAAGAATGGTTATTTCGTTTCCATTCATTATCATTGCATCCCGGTAACTTTCTTTGATTGGCAATTAATTTACCTCCTTATATTCTACCAGCCACCTGTGTTTTAATTGAATTTTATTTCTTATTACCTCTATAGGGGATTTTACCATGATTTTAAAATCCTTGTCAACCCCTAAATGCGATGATATTTCACCCCTAAAAATCACCCCTGTAATTTATCAACCTGGCATGATTTTGCATTAATTCGCATAATCCATTGTAGTGAAAATGCAATATTTACCCATGCCTAGGTATTAGCCGGCATTAGATCGTGGCTTAAAACGCCTCTCAGGGCGCCGGTTTTTCAGCATACCGGCATTTGTAGCTTAATTCCACGGCCACAAGCATTACAAACCATTACATCATCACCAAAACGCATCACTGTTAAGCTTCTAAAACACTCTTAAGTACTAGTTCTTTAATTATATATATTCTTAATAAGAAAAGAATATATATAATTTTAATAAGACAACTTAAAGACTGTATAAAACAATGCAGATACTTAAAAAATCTCTTCTTTTTTCTCCGGTCTTGTCACTATTGTTAACTTTATAATAGTTACTTATAACTGCATTGTGAATAGTGGTAACTATCTCTTCACTATGTAACTATAACGAAATAAATAACTTACAGAACAAACCATTACAAACCATTACATATGGGGTAGGCATTACAAGTCATTACAAAGCGTTACAAACCATTACAATACCTTGCAGTTCTATGCATTACATACCATTACAAACCATTACAAAGACCCAATAAGCATATTCTTTATATATTTCTTATACACATTTCTTTACAAATTAAAGACTATATGTGATATATATATGGGGTTTTTCTTAAGAAAAGAAAAAAGAAAAGAAATAAGAAAAGAACCAAAAGAAAAGAAAAAAGAAACGTTACAAGCATTACATACTAAAACGATAGACTTTCTTTAACCATTATCTTTATCATGCAGTATGCTTTGATGCAAAGAGTTCTTGTGCTGTGCCTGGGCAGGTGGTTTTTCCCCATTACCCCACCCGGTGCCCCCCATTGGAAAATTCAGGAGAGGGTAACCCACACTCTCATGTACAGCCTAAATTTAAGCATATACAAATATCTTGTCAAGTATTATTTTAAAAAATTTTCCCCGAGAAAAACAGCATATACAGCTAAAAATAAGCACATTTTGACAAAATGGGTGTATAATGTAGATAGGGCAACATAAACAATTAGGTGGCTATAATGGGAGAATGGGGCAGTCCCAGGCATTGGGTTTAAATAGCAATCTGGGGCGCTATACCCATGCAATGCCTGTTCTCCCTAAGCCTCAAGGAGTGTGAAATGAAAAAGATATTTAAACAAAAAATTCCTGGAAGCGATATGCCAATACAGGACCCGCTGGTTACAGCAGAGGCTTCGTGGGTTAAGGGGCAAATTGATGAAATACACGTAGATAATCTAACAACTACTCCGAGGCCCTATGCAGATGGTATCCGCGAGTGGTTGCGTGAAATTATTGATAGCTGGCCGAATATTCCAACAAAATAATCATGGAAACCATAGAAATAGTTGACTTTACGGGGTTTAAGAGGGGCATGGTTGGGCTGCTGAAGATGCTGATGGCGGAATCCCTGGAGTCACAGAGATTGGATCATTACAGCATGTACAAAACTATGCTGGATATAACCGATAGATGGAAGTCCCCGGCAGGTGGGGATAACGGCCTGGATGAGTTGATTAATGAGGATGAAGAGGCTATTGCCAGAATGATATTGAATTTTCCAAAGGATAATTAAGGAGAAGCATTCATGAGCGATGATATTGATATAGAGTTTGATTTTCCGTTAACGATTCCAAATCACGGGGCTATTTTCCAATGGTGCTGTAAGTGCGGCGCCAGGCATATATGGACGTTTGAGGTAGTCCATGATACTGGTGATGAAGATTATGGGATTTTTGTAAATTGTTTTAGAGA
>CAZVNH010000266.1:0-4168 GCA_964628575.1 uncultured Thermoplasmatales archaeon
CATTTGCCCAGGCAAAAGCAGGAATTTCTAATCTTATATTGGAATATTTTGGCTTTACAAAAGGGAGAAACATTAATAGATATGGTATTATCTCGTTTTCAAATCCATACATTTCTCTGATTTTTTCTTCTAGCGTCATTCTACTGAGTAAATCTTCTACACGTAATTCAACTGGTTGAGTAGGGTCTTTATAAAGTATGTAAGTATTATTAACTGTTTCATGTGTTATTTTATAGATTTTACCTTCAATATTTCCTTTTATATATGTGCCTGGGAGTAGGCACATTGTCATAATTAGAGTTACAATAAAAAAGATGTATTTTTTATATATCCTTTTTTGAGGAAATTTTACCATTATGTTATTAATCTATCATTTTTATAATATTTAATATTTATTATATAAAATAATATAGAGTAAAAATACCACTAACACTTTATGATACTTCCCTGAAATTAAAAATTGATTTGGTTAGGACATTCATTTACAATCATTATTAGGTTCTGCTGAGAGAGGTACAAAGAGTAACAGAAGAAAAATCAAATAAAACATTTATAATTATAATTTGTTTTAAACTGGGTCATTTTTTCTGAAAATTTTTAATATACTAAAAAAAGGCTTTACTGCAATATAACAATTTCTAAAGTTATACGTAATTGATTTAAAATATTATGAAACATATATCTTTGATGGTGTTTAGATGAGGAGTAAAGAAATATTGTTGGTATTTTTAATCTTTATAGTTGGAAATGTTTTTTTCACTGGATGTATTGATTCAGATGATGAAAACGATTCAGGTGATCAACAAGATAATGGGTATACAAATTTTGATATTGAAAGTATGAATTCGTATGTTAATAATATGTCCAAAGATGCTTTGTCTGCTGAGGAAGAAGTTGGTATTTTATATATGCGAGAAGAAGAAAAACTTGCAAGAGATGTTTATCAAACCTTATATGATAAATGGCAGAAAAATATTTTTATAAATATAGCCGTTTCAGAAGAAACTCATACTCAAAGTGTGTTATCTCTTATCATAAAATACAATTTGACTGATCCATTTATTGATGAGGCAGGAATATTTAAAAATGAGACATTGCAAAATTTATATACTTCTCTGATAAATGAAGGTTCTTCATCGTTAGTTGATGCCTTGAAAGTAGGTGCATTGATAGAGGAACTTGATATTATAGACATCCAAGATTATATTGATATCAGCGATAATCAAGATATCATATTTATCTATGAAAATCTGATGATGGGATCACGTAATCATTTAAGATCTTTTGTCAGAACTTTAAAAAATGAAGGTGTTTCATATTCACCTACTTATTTGTCACTAAATGAATTTAATGAGATAATTGAATCAGGTATGGAAACAAACCAGTATAGAAAATAGGAAAACAATAAAAGATAGACCTGTTGAGAGGTACATATATAAATAGGAGTAACTCCAAGTAAAACCTTGGTATTTTTCCTATTTTAAATTATTAGCTAAGTCTGTTTTTCTAATTATAATATATTTATAAAATATGGATTTATAGAATATAATATGACAGAGATCAAACGCAACTGGGACTTAATTTCAGAGGAAAAAAGAAAAGAGAGCATAGAAGAAATAATCTATTTTTTCAAAAATGAAAGAGATGAAGAAATTGGGATAATTGCTGCAGAGAGTATATTAGATCATTTTTTACAGATTGTTGGAATCCAGATATATAATAAAGGTATTGAGGACTCTATAGTTTTTCTAAAAAATCGTTTTGAAAGTATAGAAATAGACATAGGATCATTATTAAAAAAATGATAAAATCTTGTATGTAGGAGATGAAAACTATGAAATTAACTTGGAGGGAAAGACTAAATGATGATCCTATTCCATGGTTATTAGAGAGTAATCCATGGACGAAATACAAAGTATTAACAGATCTTCAAAATAAATCTGTTTCTTTATCAGAGATAAGTAGTGCAAAACAGAAACTTATCAATCATCCTCTAATACAAGATTTAATAGAAGAAACGAAAGATTGGTTACCTAAAGCTCCAACTCGAAATAATGATGCAACTATTAGTTACTATAAACTTCGAATGTTAACAGATTTTGGTTTAACTATAAATGATGCAGGTATTAAAGAAATAGTTGAAAAAGCATATTCTCATAGAATAGATAATCTCTTTGCTTCTCGTGGAATAGAACCTATTAAACCACAGAAAGATAAACCAGATCCATATGCAGATATATGGCATATTTCTCCATGTAACGCCCCTATTATACTTTATTCACTTCTCTGTTTAGATCCAGATAATACTCTTATTAAAAAAGCTGTTAGTGAATTGAAAATTAGATGGGAAAATAAACCAGGATGGTTTTGTCATTATTTCTTTGTCGATAGTATGTTTAAAAAACTCAATGTTGGTTGTCAAATGGCAGGACTAATGGCACTTGAAGTTTTTTCAAAAATGCCAGAATTAAAAGAATCAATTTTTGCACAAAACGCTTTTCATCCTCTAAAATACCATTACGAATATGGAAAAACAATGTATTATTTCGGTCGTTCTAAACGATTCTGGACATTAAAATATCCTTTTGTTTGGTATAATGCTCTTTATTTAGCAGAAGTAGTAACGCGTTTTGAATTTACAAAAAATGAAAAACTTGTAAAAGAATTGATAATGTGGATAGAACAATCACAGGATGACCAGGGACGATTTACACCTACATCAATGTTTATGGCCTACAAAGGCTGGGATTTCGCAAATAAAAAAGAACCTTCACCTTGGATTACTTATTTGTGTTGTAGAATACTTAAAAATTATTACGAAAATTAGTAAATCCTTACTGCTGCTTTCATCCTATTATTTTACTGATAGGCCTGCTGAGAGGCAACAGTTCAACAGGAATAAATCTAGATGTAATTTTTAGCAGATTTTAGTGTTTTATTTTATCTGTTTTTTTTCTCTAATCTTGTCAAGAACTTGTTTGCCTTTGGGTTCTAAATTATAAAATTTCTTTAGATTTTCACATATATAATCATCACAGTATGCACAGTTTTTTAGACCTTTTTGCATTCCGCATTTTCTCATTTCACAGGTTTTACAATAATTAAATAATCTGCCACTTTCCGATAAGCAACCAACGCAGTTTATATCTTCAGGTTTAATATTTGGATTATATAATTTTTTCCATTTTAAAGCTATCTTTTTTCTTTCGTTATCATCATTTTTCATAGTCACAATAAATGCTGGGCATTCTGTACAAATGTTTCCGCAAAAAGCGATCATTTTTTTCATATGATTTCACTGAAATAATTTACTTTAGTAAAACCTTTAGGTTGCTAGGTAAAAGTAAACTATATTCATCCATATTTAATCTTTTAATTTTTTTATAAACATTTTTCCGATAATCTTCTTTTTTAAATCCTTTTAGAATTATTTCTGTTTCATCCTCTGAGAATATTATACCTTTGTTTTTTGTTTTTATAAAATCTTTATTCATTGGACAATTAATTTGACAGTTCATACAGCCAACAAGTGCATTATGAGCAGTAATCCATTTTGGGAATTCTTTATCATCTTCATTGAAATAGGTAAGACATTGATCAGCAGTAATTAAAAAACGTTTTTCGTTAATACAGTTATGAGGACAAGATTTCATGCAGATTTTACAATTTTTACAATTATCCATCATTTGTTTTTCTTGCCAATTATCAACACCAATAGAATAATCAAGATAATAGCCTTCTAAACGAAGAAAGCTTCCCATGCCTTTGATATAACATATATTATTCTTACCATATTTTCCAAGGCCACTATGAGTAGCAAGAAGCTTCAGGGGAATATTAGCTACATCAACTTTTCGAATTTTTCCATGAAAAACCTTTGATAAAATATTAATGCAGGTTTTCCTACTTTCTCCATAAACATACGATGGTGGAATAACTACATCATGTTTCTTACCATTATATTGAAATTCAAGTATGGTAATTTTTTGTGGAATTCCTACTATTATAACTGAATGACCATCATAAAAATTTTTAATCTTATTAAAATTAGACATACAACGATCATAAAGTTTTTTACTTATCTGATTAGTTTCTTTCAAACTATCAATTTCTTCAGATAACTCCTTTATATGACCTGCTGACACAATTTTAAACTTTGCATTAATCC
>CAZVNH010000267.1:0-4160 GCA_964628575.1 uncultured Thermoplasmatales archaeon
TTGTCATACCACCGTTTTGGAAGTTGATGCTGGAGTTGAAAAAGAATATGAATGTAAGAAAATTCGAGATATTCAATTTAATGTTAAAGGTCGAGGGGGTACAACATTAGGTCCCGGCTTATTTAGAGCAAAAGAACTTGGATGTGATGTTTTCCTCGCCTTTACAGATGGATATACAGAAAATATAAATGATTATAATAGAAAGCGACTCCCTAAAAAAGTAATCTGGGTTATTAATAAAGGTGGTACTGCACAAAATGTTAATGAAACAGGTTTCGTTGTAAATATTTAAAATAATTATAGGAGAAAATTCTTATAGGATAATGCTTTGTTGCGCGCATCATGTCCCCATTTTGGGTGGTTCTATGCAGTCACAAATGAAGAGATTTATACGAGATGCAGCATAGTATAATTCTTAAAACTTGTGTTGGTTCGATCCCCGGGGAGAAAACACGACCACTCCCGAGCATAAGACATGATTGCGCACAATAAATTCGTCAAGCTGAACTAAAAAAACTACTCATGACTTTGTTATTCTTCAAGAATTATTTTTAACATAGGATAAATAATAAAAAATGATAAGCAAAAATTTCAAGTGTAATATATGTGAAAAAACATTTCAATCTCTTAAATATTTAAACCAGCATTTTACTCGCATGTCAGATCATCCAAATAAAGATATCTATTGGAGTGCACGCCCGAATCTATTCAAAGAATATTTAAAAAGAGAATTAGCAGACAGATATATTGTAAATAATAAAACTGGGTGTTGGGAGTGGAGACAAGGGAAGAAAAATAATGATTATGGTTGTTATAATGACGAGCAAGCTCATAGGGTATTCTATAGATTATATATTGGAGATATCCCTAGTAATCTATATGTTTGTCATATTTGTGATATACCGTATTGTGTAAATCCAGAACATTTATTTATTGGAACTTCAAAAGATAATGCTCAAGATATGATAAAAAAAGGTCGTGGTAGGATGAGCAATCCTAATGAATGTATAAAACATGCAAATGCTTTAAAAGGAATAAAGAGACCAAACCATTCTATATTTATGAAAAATAATCAACCTATGAATAATTTAGAAACTCGAAAAAAGGTAAGCGACTCTTTAACTGGAAGAACTAGATTTAAATATTTATGTACTTCACCAAACGGACTCGTATATGAAGTTTATAACTTAAAAATATTTTGTAAAAAGAACGACCTGAATTATGACTGTATGCAATTAGTTGCTAATAATAAAATAAGTAATCATAAAAACGGATGGACTTGTATAAGAATCTTAAAGGAGAAGTCTGAATGGAAAAAAGATACACGGCCAATGATATTAAAGTCCTAAAAGAAATAGAACATATTCAACTTAATAGTGGAATGTATGTAGGAAATACTGATACACCAACACACTTGCTTGAAGAACTTATCGATAATTCGCTTGATGAAACTCTGGCAGGTTATGCAACAATAATAGCAGTAATGATTGATACAAAAAAACATTGTTATGCAGTATTAGACAACGGACGTGGAATTCCACTAACTAGCGATATTCCGACTACAATTTCCTCTAAATTGTTTTCTGGTGGAAAATTTCAAGGTAAAAAAACAGCATATGAAATTTCAAGTGGATTGCATGGAGTTGGTCTTGTAGCTGTCAATGCTTTAAGTTCATATTATAAGATTGAAATATATAGGGATAAAAAGCATGGAATATTTGAGTTCATAAATAGTAAACTTAAATTTTCAAAAACAGAAATCTATACAGATGACACACCATTTGCAACTAAAATAGAATTTATTCCTAATAAAAAATATTTTGAAACCTTGGTTCCAGATTTAGATCGAGTTAGGAAACGTCTATCAACAGCTTCTGCCGAGATGTCAAATAATATTCAATTTATATTACAGGTTGATGGTAAAAAAGAAGTAATTAATTTATCTTTAATGAATTATTTTGCTCAAGAATGTTTGGAAGAAAAAAGTAAAGTTTCAATTCATCATTTAACTTCTGTTGTGAAACCAGAAAAGTTCGATGTGTTCTTCACATATGAGAAAACAGGACCAGCAGCAGTAAGAATGCTATCTTCAATAAACCTACTTCCTGTTAAAATGGGTGGTAGTCATGTCGCAGCATTCTATGAAACTTTAAAGGATTTCTTCATAACAAAAGCAAAAAAATATAGTTTAAGATTTCAACCAAATGATTGTCTTTATAGACTTAGAGTTTATTTGATATTGAATTTAATTGATCCAAAGTTCTCAGGTCAAACAAAAGATACATTAATAAACACTAAATCATATTTCGACAAATTTATAAAAGACTTTAGAAGTCAACTTGAGCGAATTGCAATTGAACAAGAACCTTTGTTACAAGAATATCTACAATCATTTCATGATTATCGAACCAAACTTGATTCGAAGAAACTTGTCAAAGGGACTAATGGAAAGCGAGCTTCAACAAAATTCACTAAACTCAGAGATTGTACAAGCAGAAATGGAGAATTATATATTGTTGAAGGTGATTCAGCAGGTGGTTCAATTATTCAAACAAGAGATGCAAGGATTCATGCTATACTCCCATTAAGAGGTAAGTCAATTCCAAATATTACAACAAAAAAGGATATTTTACAAAATAAAGAAGTTGGAGATTTGGTCATGGCAATGGGAACTGGTATCGGTCCTCATTTCGATATATCAAAAATTAGATATGATAAAATTATATGTGCCACAGACGCGGATCATGACGGGAATCATATTGCATGTTTGGTAACTATGGTGATTGGGATTTTGATGCCAGAAATTGTTAGAACTGGAAAATATTTTATCGCACAAACTCCACTATTTGCTATTAATGAAGGAAAAACATTTATTCCATTGTGGTCACAAAAACAATTAGATAAAGCAAGAGAAAATAAACGCAAGATAACTCGTTTCAAAGGACTTGGAGAGTTATCACCACATCAACTTAAAATATGTTTGTTGGATGAGAAAACAAGAAATTTGATGCCAGTGACATATACTAAAAATATTGACAAGTTGGTAAAATTGTTTTCAAGTGCAACCGAAAAGAGGAAGTTACTAAAATGAATAAGTGGAAAAAAATAAAGAAGTATATTAACTCTAAAGAATTTGGATCAGTTATTAATAGAAAAGATATGAGATATTATATAAATGGGAGATATATAAAATGGGCAGGAGAGTATTCTACTGGAGAAGATAATTATAGAAGAATGCTTACATTGGTGGGTATTTTAGAACATGTAGAACGAGGTAACTATAAAATAATATATCATATAAGAAACGACGCAACATCTACAGAAGTCAAACAAGCAGCATATTCTGGATGGGGGCAGTGGTTTAATGACTTTAAAGTAAAGCAAATTAGTGGGGATTAAAACTATGACACCTATTGAAGAAATAGAAAGTCGATTCCTAGAAATTTCAGGAATACAGTGTGATCTAACAAAGTTTCCTCTATCCCCCGATGATATTAAAAATAATATAAAAATAGATAAAGAAAAAAGTGATCAATATGGGGAGATTTTTACTCCCCTTTGGTTAGTTGACAAAATGATATTGAAAGCAACCGTTGAAAAATTATATCAATCTAAATCAACACTAGATTTGTGTGCTGGATGGGGTCAATTTACAATAAGAATGATTAGAGCATTAATCAATTATGACTCTAGTTTTAATGTTCATGAATGGTTAAAGAAAAATCATACATTTATTGAACTACAATTAGAATCAGCATATAAACTATTATGTATATTCGGAATAGATATAAATTTATTGATCGGAGACGCTTTACAGATTGAGAACGTTCGTAAGTGGGAAGGTGTTAATTATTTTGATAATTATTGGAAACCTATACCAAACGACTGGTTGAAAACTGAAATAGTAAATAATGAGGAAACTTTTGTTAAAATATTTCTTGAGAAATTTAAAGATAAAGAACAAGTTTTCTTAACTTCTTGAGGTGATTAAAATGTTAAGTATAGAACACAGAAACTTTTTAAAAAGCGAACAAGGAAGAAAATTTTTAATTGAAAAATCATTAGAAAATACACCAAAAGATAAAAATTGGCAATCGTTTCATACTCCATATGATTTATGTGAAAAAATGATTTCCAAAACTAATGTTAATGATAAAAAC
>CAZVNH010000268.1:0-4063 GCA_964628575.1 uncultured Thermoplasmatales archaeon
AAAAAACTTCCAAAAAACAAAACAGCTGTTGCACTAACTGTAATTAGTATATTATCATCAAGAGGACCGAATTCATATCGTTCAAAAATCGAAGCGACAATTGCAGCAATTACACCTAAAAGCGCAAGACCATTAATACCTGACAGACTACCTAAATAATACCCAATTGGTATGCATACACCTGCCATATAGATATTCCCTATAGGGTGTTTACGACGCTCTTGAAATGCAAGATTACGAACAATACCTGTAATTCCATCTCCAAATGCAATAAATGCAGGTGGCATAACAGCAATCCAAGGATTGTCTAATATTGTCCATAGAATAAAAATCGCTATACCCCACATTAAACAAAAACTTACATCATTAAAATCTCTACTAGTTTGAAACCAATATAGTTTATGACCAGATTTATGAAAAACCAATGTTATAATTGTTAATAGAATACCAGCTAGTAAAGGATACCAGGGACTTGAAAAAACAAATGGAACAGCAAGAACAACTACTCCTCCTGCAAAAATATGAATAAGTTTTCTATTATAATATATAATTACATTTTTTTTATATCTTTTTTTAATAAGATAATCATACAACTTTTTTGTAAGAAGAATTACTGAGAACGCATATAATGCAAGTACAATAACCCAGAATATTTCATTATTGATTATCTGACTAAGCATTGCCACCTTTATCCGTTCATCTTATTTAAATATAATAGATTTTCAGTTAAGCAGGAGAAACATATATAAAAGAAAGACTTATCCAGTAAAAAATAAATAATATGATATTACCTCAAATTTAAGGAGGAAAAATAGTAAATGAAAGGAAAAGTAAAATGGTATAATCCTCGAAAAGGATATGGTTTTATTGAGGGTGAAGATGGTAAAGATATCTTTATTCATCGAACATCTGTTCCTCAAGGAGCTTTCCTTCATGAAGGGGATAATGTAGAATTTGAAACTGAAGACACAGATAAAGGTGTTAAAGCAGTTAATATAAAAAAATTATAAGAATTTTATGAGTAAAAGATTAGTGGTACTAAATAAACTCTTATTTTTTACTTATCTTTTTTTCTTTTTCAAAACATACATCACAAATTGTATTACCATGTGGAACTCTTTTACCGCAAATATTACACTTACTATGACGAATTCTTTTGAATCCTAAAACTATCTCATGATCTTTTGTACTCCACTTAAACATAAGTCCTTCTCTATGAATCTGACTCATCTTATACATTAAAAGGAAACAAAATTTTATATAAAACCTTTTTCTGATTTTTTTTCAATAAATCTTTAAGAAAAACTTCTTATATATTGGTTTTATTCGCCGAGTCAAAGAGAGTAATTCTTATGAAAGCTTTTATTACAGGTGGCGCTGGTTTCATAGGCAGCCATCTTGTTGATAAACTAATAAAAAGAGGGGATTCTGTCACAGTTATTGATAATCTTAGCTCTGGTAATAAGGATTTTATTAAACAACATTTAGATAACTCTGAGTTTTCATTTATTGAAGGAGATATATTAGATTTAGATTTATTGAAACATGAAATTAAAGGTCATGATGTTGTTTTTCATATTGCTGCAAACCCTTTTGTTCGTCTCGGTGAAAAGCAAACTCGTTTAGATCTTGAACAAGGTGCAATTGCAACATATAATATTCTTGAATCAATGAGGATAAATAATATTGATAAGATTATTTTTTCATCAAGCAGTGTTGTTTATGGAGAAACACCGCCGATTGATATTCTTGAAATGTTTGGTCCTACTCTTCCGATTTCACTTTATGGTGCTGGAAAGCTTGCAGGAGAAGGATTAATTAGTGCTTTTTGTGGTACTTTTGGTTTTAAAGCTTGGATTTATCGCTTCGCTAATATTGTTGGAATTAGAGGTACACACGGAGTTATTGTTGATTTCATTGATAAGCTAAATAAAAATCCAGAGGAGCTTGAAATACTTGGAGATGGAAAACAACAGAAGCCATATCTATATGTTAGCGATGTAGTAGATGCAATAGTTTTTGGTTTAAACAATTCAAAGGATCAAATAAATCTCTTTAATATTGGATGTGATAGTAATACAACTGTTACAAGAATTGCAGAAATGGTTGTAGATGAAATGGGTCTTGAAGATGTTGAATTCAAGTATACAGGTGGAAAACGTGGATGGGCTGGAGATGTGCCACGATTTCAATTATCAACTGAAAAACTAAGTGAACTTGGCTGGAAAGCAAGATATACATCTGATGAGGCTGTGAGAAAAGCTATAAGAGATATACTTAATAACAAATAATAACGTCTGGAGATTTAGGTTTATGATAATATCAAGATCGCCTGTAAGAATAACACTTGGAGGAGGAGGAACAGATCTTCCATCCTACTATTCAAAGTATGGTGGAGCGCTCATTGCTGCAGCAGTTGACAAATACACACTTGTTACTGCACATACTCGTTTTGATGATGATATAAAACTAAATTATTCAAAAACTGAAATCGTTAAAAATATAGATGAAATCAAACATAATCTTTTCAGAGAAGCACTAAAACTACTTGATATAAGAAATGGTATAGAGCTAACTAGTTTATCTGATATGCCTAGTAGCTCAGGACTTGGAACATCGGGAAGTTTTACAATAGCACTTCTTAATGTACTTCATACATATAAAAAAGAATTTGTCTCACAGAACCAACTAGCAGAAGAAGCATGCCATATAGAAATGGATATCCTAAAAGAACCAATTGGCAAGCAGGATCAGTATATCAGTTCCTTTGGAGGAATTACATACCTTGAATTTTCAAAAAATGGAGATGTCACAGTTGAACCATTAAAAATGACAGAAGAAGCAAGAGATGAGTTACATAATAACCTTTTACTTTTTTATACAGGTATTCAGCGTTCTGCATCTAAAATACTTAAAGAACAAGATCAAAAAAGTATTAAAGATGAAGATAAAACAATTGAAACATTACATGAAATTAAAAAAATTGGAATAGAAACTAAAAAGGCATTTGAAAAAGGAGATATCGATAAACTAGGTGAATACTTAGATGAACATTGGAATATCAAAAAGCAGTTATCTAAAGGTATTTCAAACCCTTTTATTGATGAATGTTACGATTTTGCCAAAAAAAATGGAGCAATAGGTGGCAAGATAATGGGTGCAGGAGGAGGAGGATTCTTCATGTTTTATCATAATGGCAGAAACACAGAAAAAACAGCTTTTATTAAAGAGATGAGAAAAAAAGACCTAAAACGAATGAGATTTAATTTTGATTTTGAAGGATCAAAAATTATACTTAATATGAAAAATATTTAATGAAGGGAAAAATAATGAAAAACGAAGAACAAATCAATCAATACTTCAAAGAAATTAAAGAAATATGTGATAATATTTCAAGAGAAGATATTGACAAGGTAATTGAGTTACTTTTTGATGCATGGAAAAATGATAATCAGGTTTTTTTCTGTGGAAATGGTGGAAGTGCTGGTACTGCAACTCATTTTATGTGTGACTTATTTAAAGTAACTATTGTAGAAGGGAGGAAACGATTTCGAGCATTTTGCCTAAATGATAATATCCCACTAATGACAGCGTTAATCAATGATGATGGATGGGATAATCTTTTTATCGAACAACTTAAAAATCTTTATAGGCAAGGAGATGTATTAATTTGCTTTAGTGTTCATGGTGGAAGCGGTAGAGATAAAGCAGGAGCTTGGTCACAGAATCTTTTAAAAGCTATGGATTTTGTTAAAAATAATGGTGGAAAAACTATTGGTTTTGCAGGTTTTGATGGTGGTGCTATGAAAGATATAGCAGATGCATGTATTGTAGTTCCTTTTAATGCAACACCTCATGTTGAAGCGTTTCATGTGGTTCTTCAACATCTTATTGCTTTTAGATTAAAAGAAAAAATTGATAAATTTAATGGATAAACATGGAAAATAAAGCTGTTTTTTTAGATCGTGATGGTGTAATAAACGAGCTTGTTTATTATGAAGATCATGGAATACTTGATTCGCCTTTTACAGTTGAGCAATTTAAGATCTTACCAGATGTAGAT
>CAZVNH010000269.1:0-4046 GCA_964628575.1 uncultured Thermoplasmatales archaeon
ATGCCGGAGATATTGTCTTCATGACTAAATGGGGATTACCTATGGATTACAGTAAAGGAAGTATGTGGATTAAAAAGAATTCTGGTAGAGTTGGTATCGGAACCAGTAATCCAAGTTTTTTGTTAGATGTTTGGGGAGATATTTGCACCTATGGCGAGGTACAAATATCATCTGATCAAAGATTAAAGAAGGAGATTGTCGATCTTGATGAACAAAAAGTACACAATCTTTATAATCTTCAGGCTAAAAGCTACATTAGAAATAAAGCAGCCTTCGAAGCCTACTATGGCATTAACTCTTACGAAAGTGATACTGTTGAGCTACCTGAATTTCTAACTGACACAACCCCTAAAATTGGTTTTCTTGCTCAGGATCTGATGGTGTACTATCCAAATCTTGTTAAGCAGGACAATGAAGGAATTTACAATATTGATTATATAGCATTAATACCGATTTTAGTCGAAGCATTAAAAGAACAGAAATACACCATTGATTACCTTGAATCCGCATTAGCCTCTTTGAAAGCGGCCGGACAAGGACTAAAAAGTATATCCTCGTCAGATCAAATCACGATAGCTAATGATACAGAAGATGCAGTATTATTTCAAAACAGGCCCAATCCTTTTAACACGGATACTGAAATAAAATTTCGGATCCCGGAATCGGTACTGATGGCCAATTTGTATATCCTCGATATGAATGGCCGGATGATAAAGTCTTATGAAATATACGATAGAGGAAATTCAATCGTAAAAATTCTTGGATCTGAACTTGATACCGGGATGTATTTATATACCTTGATTGTAGATGGTCGTGAAGTTGATACTAAAAGAATGATTTTAACAGATTAAGATCAATAGTATACAAACCTAAACTACTTAACAGATGATGGTCCAAGGCATTATCATACATCAAAAGATAGGTAATAGCAGTAATATATTGAGACAAAGCATATTATTTATTATTTGTATAAATCTATTATTACCTCATAACAATCTATATTCTGAGGAATATACTGAATTCAATTTTGAAAAAGGAATTTGGATAGAAGCGGAATACAATTATGGTGATTTTGCAGATAGACAAATTTATTGTAGTGGCGATACGATATTAAATGAACAGTCATTTCATAAGCTTTACGAGTCTGCAATTGTAGTAACCATGCCTGGCGGAATTCCTGATACAACAATTCATCAGTATCTCGGTGCTATCCGGGAAAATGACTCTAAGCAGGTCTTATTTCAAGGCGGATATAATACAGAACCAGAAATTATCTATGACTTTAATCTGCAGATTGGAGATACTGTTAGACTCTGGGCTCAATATAATATTGTAGATAGTATTGATTCAGTTGAAGTCTGCGGTAAGATAAGAAATAGATACTGGATTAATGGCATTTCTAGGCACGAGTCAATAATTGAGGGCGTTGGTTTCTCAAACGGATTGCTTGGTTATAACAGACCGTCCTCACAAATAGGAGAATCATATTATCGGTTGAAGTGTTATACAGAAAAACTTAATTCTTCGTGCGCAGAATGCAGTCTAGTTCTAAAACACAATAATATATCTCTTTCATCAATGACCTATCCGAATCCAGCGCAAAATGTATTGCATATCAAAGCTCCAAGATTAATACAAGCAGTAATGTTGAACGATGTAAACGGTAGATGTTTTCACTCTCAACAAAATATCCGATCTTATACCCATACCATTGATATGACAAATTGTAAGCCCGGATTATACACGATTATTATGATTTACGATAATAATATTTGCCACTCGGAAATCATTATTAAAGAATGAAATTATGAAAGCAAGAGTTAAGATCTTATTATATTTTGCTTTAATCCAAGTGAATGCTCCCCAAATACAGTCTCAGAATATAATATTCTCCTCCACTGACACAAATTTTTATCAGATTTCACAAGTAATTGAAACAGACACATCTGAAGAATATGTGAAAGAATTCGGAGAAAACCCAATTAATAGATGGTTGTGGTTTTGGCGTAATCGGGTAGATAGGTACGGTGGGTTTAAAAAATACAAAGATGGACTGTCTACAAGTGTTAGACAACCAAAAAAGGGCAACCTTAAATCATCTTCATTAATTACCTGGAATCCAATTGGACCACAATCAGATCCATCATACGCTCCATCGTGCAGCTACAACAATACAACTGGAGTTGCCCAAGCAACAAGTATTTGGGCAAATTCTGCTGAGCTATACGCTGGACTAAATGCTGGTGGTTTCTGGAAATGGAATGGATCATCATGGTCCAATTTCACGAGTGATGTTTCATCATTATCAGTTTACGATATTGCTGTTGATAATTATGAAAAGATCTACATTGCAACAGGATACAGTGGCTCTTTAATTGATACATATGGATTTGGATATGGAGTGTTTTATAGCGAAGATGGTGGAAACACCTGGGTTACGGATAAGATGACAGAGGTCCCTTCAGGAGAATTTCTAATTAAAAAGATTATAATTCACCCAATCCAAGATAACATAATATATGCTTTATCAAGATATACAGTTTATAAATCAACTGATGGTGGTGATAGCTGGATAAATACAAATGCACCCGCATTATTGGATAATGGTATTAGCGATCATTGCTACATTGATATGGATATGAAAGAAAGTGATCCAGAAACAATATTTATTTGTTCTCACGGGTATGATGATCCAGCTCTTGGTTGGCAGCCGGGTAAAATATACAAAACGACTGATGGAGCACAATCTTGGGAAACAACGAATCTTGCTGATAATCTAAAATATGCTGCCGATCATCCTAAATGGATTGGAATGGCAACAACTCCTGCTGATGAACATGCTATATATGTAATCTACAGTGAATACGATAATAAAAGTAAATACAGTTATACATCTACATTAGAGAGATCTACTAACGATGGAATAACCTGGTTTCCACTTGCCGATAAGAAGTATTTAGAGAGCAGGTCTTATATTCCCCATATATTATATATCTCTCCATTTTATAAAGATGATATTTTTATAGGAAGTCTTAGATTATATAAATATGATAAGTTAAATAGTTCATTTGATGAACTGGGTACGGAACTTACAATTCATGATGACATCAGAGATATCTTTATAACTTCAGTAGGTGGGACAGAAACAATATATATTGGTGATGACTCAGGCGTAGCATATTCTCAAGACAATGGTAGCACATGGACAAAAATACATAGCGGCCTTCAAGGAGGATTATTATATGGTGTGTCGAATTCTGAAATAGCAAATGACAAAATAATTGCTGGTTTTGGCGATTGTGGAACTAATGTGCTTGATGGAAGTAATTGGAATCATATGTGCGTATGCGGAGATGGAGGCATATCTTTAATAGACTATCAAGATCCAGATAAAATGTATGCCATGTGTAACCGTTGGTATTATAGAACGCTTAATAATGGAGTGAATTGGACTAACCAACCTAGTGGAGGAATCAGTTTTGAAATTGCGGCTCCAATAATTCAAAACCAGACAAATGGTACATTATTTCTTTCACATCGGACAAAATGGGAAGATTGTAAGGTTAGATATTCAAATGATTTTGGGACAAGCTGGCAAGATTATACTCCACAATATCCTGGTGAAAGAATTACTGCTTTAGCATCAAGTAAGTCGGATCCTGATCATTTCTATTTTGCTACGGTATTTTATGAAGATACTCCTTCGGGTTGGTATATCACAAGTAAGTTGAGAAAAACAACTAACAATGGTAATTCATTTTCACAAATAGACTTTGATATTGGTGAGGTAATACATGAAGGTCGAATATTAGACATAGAGATTCACCCTACAGATCCAAATATTGTATGGATATCTTTTGGTGGAATGATGTCAGGGAATAAGGTATTTTTTACTACAGATGGTGGTTCCTCCTGGCAAAATATAACATATAATTTGGAAAATCTCCCAGTTATGGATATTGAGTATGATCACAATAATCACAAAATCTATATAGTGTCTGAAAGAAAACGCTTCGTTTTCAATATTTTCATCAATTTATTTTCAT
>CAZVNH010000270.1:0-4042 GCA_964628575.1 uncultured Thermoplasmatales archaeon
TTCTTGGACATCATCAGTTTTGATGATAAATATGTAGTCGCTACAGCAAGAATAGGTATTAATAATAATGGTATATAAACTCCTGGCTGGGCCATTAAATCATTAATTTTCCATTTTGGAATTATACCAAGATTGAATATTTTAAGAAAATCCATATTTAATAATGTTATACCTTTTTCATGAAGCCCGTTTATTATATTAACTTCCAAATATGGGTCCTTTTCTTTCAAGTTTAAAGCAGCTGCAAATTTATTTAATAACTCTGAAAACTCCATACCTTGTGCCGAAATTCCTATTTTCTCAGCCGCTTGAGATATTATTTCATTACCTGCACCAAAAACATAGTAAAGTGGTCTCCTTATAACATAAAACAGCGAGAAAAGTATAGGCATCTGAACAAGTAAAGGCAAACAACCTCCAGCTGGATTAACTTTATTTTCTGAATATACTTTCATTAATTCCTGATTTAATTTTTCTTTATCATTTTTATATCTTTTCTGAATTTCCTGAATTTGAGGCTGTACTTCCTGCATTTTCGCCGTTGATTTGTATTGCTTTACTGTAAGTGGCAATAAAACTAATTTAACTACAATTGTAAATATAATTAAAGCTATTCCGTAATTTTCAAATGCAATTGTATTATATATAAAATATAAAAATTGACCAAGTGGTTTTGCTATAAAATCAAACATCTTTTAGTACCTCTTCCTTATTTAACAGGATCGTATCCTCCTGGATGAAAAGGATGACATTTCAATATTCTCTTTATACTTAGAAAACTACCTTTTATTGTTCCATATTTTTCCAATGATTGTATTGCATACTGTGAACATGTAGGATAAAACCTACAACTTGGCTTTTTAAAAGGTGAAATTAGTTTCCTATATATTTTAACCAGAATTATTAAAACCTTACTAATCAATCCAAAGTCTCCCTGCTATATATTCCCAATCTCTTAAATAAAAATTTCATTTCTTTTTTAATTTCCGTATATGTTGGCATATCATCTGTTTTTCTAGCCACAAATACTAAATCATTTCCTTTTTTTAAGGTATCTTCATACACTCTATAATTTTCTTTTATCAGTCTTCTTATTCTATTTCTCTTAACACTTTTTCCAAATTTCCTACTAATGGTTATTCCAATTCTATTTATATCAAGCTTATTTGCAGTGACATATAATACAATGTATTTGCCAACGTAGTATTTGCTTTTCTTATATATTTTTGAAAATTCATAGTTTTTTTTTATTGTAACAGTTTTATTCATATTTTAATCAAAAATCCTAAACTCTACTTAATATTTTCTTCGGATTACATTTTACATCATTAATATTTCTTAATTATTTCTCATTAATTAAAAAATAAACTAAAATATTCAATATAGATAACAAATAAATTATTTGCTATCTATATTGGTATATGTGCTCTTCTATTTATTTTTATAAGATCATATTTTATTAAGTAGTTATTAAAGAAAAAGACCACACTCATGCGGTCTTACGCTGTAAGCACTTTTCTTCCTTTTAATCTACGTCTTTTTAAAACTTTCTTACCATTAGATGTTTTCATTCTTTTTCTAAAACCATGCTCTTTTTTTCTTTGTCTTTTTTTAGGTTGATAAGTTCTTAACACTTTGAACACCTCCAATCAAATTCTTACATATCATATATGTTAATTTTATGTTTATCATTTTGAGACATCAGACCAATTATATAGTATAAGTCTTATACCTGTCAAGCCTCTAGTAAATGCAAATTTGCAGATGTTTTTATTTAGAAATTTTTTCTCTATATATTGTTTAATTCATTAATCTTATTACTATATGTTGTAGTTTAATTTCAAATTTACTAATCCTATTTTAATTTTTATAATTCTCTATTTTTCTTATGTATTATTTACTATAACACTATTATTTTATTTGTGGATAAAGTCCACCTTGTGGATAATTTTTTGTGGATAACTTTTCTGTTTTGTATTGAATATTAAAATAAAGTCTGGTATATTTAATAATACCTGTTGATATATCTGTTAATAAAACGCTGGTTTTATTTCTTATATTGAAATAGAATTCTTTATATTAGAAATCTATTAGATAAATGATATAAACAAAACCAAATGGGCTAGATAATATTGAGTTTTTATTTTATTTATGTTTATTAACTCAACTATTTTTGTAAATAATTACTATATGTATATTACTAGTTATTTTTTTATTAGATCTGCATAAATTTGCTTATTATGTTGTTTAATAAGCATTATTTACTACTTCTTTTACTTTGTTAACTGGAGAATTAAGTGCAGAAAAAATATAATTTTAGTTACATTTTTTAATTTCATATATTTTCGGAGGAGTAGCAATGAGTATTCAACTAAATGAGCTTTGGAAAAAAACAATAGAATTATTAGAAAATGAACTTACACCTATAAGCTTAAATACTTGGATTAAGACAATAGAACCTGTTTCTATAAATTCAAATACTATTATTTTAGGAGTGCCTGCTGATTTTTATAAAGGGATTTTACAATCCAGATATTCCATTCTGATAAAAAATGCAATTAAGCAAATTACTTTAAAAGAATACTCAATTGATTTTGTAGTTCCATCTGAAATACCAGATAATGATATCACTGAAGATAATAATTTTTCAGATTCTATTTTTTCATTATTAAATCCTAAATATACTTTTGATACATTCGTAATTGGAAACGGCAATAGATTTGCTCATGCTGCTTCACTTGCTGTTGCTGAGTCCCCTGCAAATGCTTATAATCCTCTTTTTATTTATGGGGGAGTTGGACTTGGAAAAACGCATTTAATGCATGCAATCGGTCATTATATTTTGAATCAGGACAATGCTCAAAAAGTTTTGTATGTTTCTTCAGAAAAATTTACAAATGAGCTAATCAATGCAATCAAAGATGATAAAAATGAAGAATTTAGAACGAAGTACAGAAATATAGATGTTCTTTTAATAGATGATATACAATTTATCGGAGGTAAAGAAAGAACTCAAGAAGAATTTTTCCACACCTTTAATGCTCTTTATGAAGCAAATAAGCAAATAATTATATCCAGCGATAAATCTCCAAAGGAGATTATAACTCTTGAAGATAGACTTAGATCGAGATTTGAGTGGGGCCTTATTGCAGATATTTCTGCTCCTGACTTAGAGACCAGAATAGCTATTTTACGTAAAAAAGCACAATTAGAAAATCTTGATGTCCCTAATGAGGTTATGGTTTTCATAGCTGATAATATTGCATCCAATATTAGAGAGCTTGAAGGCGCATTAAATAGAGTTATTGCCTATGCATCTTTAACTAAAAATGAAGTTTTGAACGTAGATTTAGCAGCAGAAGCATTAAAAGATATCTTAACTGCTAATAATGTTAGAGAAATAAATAGTACTATAATTCAAAATGTAGTTGCCAGATATTTTGATTTAAAACATGACCAGTTAAAATCTAAAAAAAGATCCAGAGATGTAGCATATCCAAGGCAAATAGCCATGTATTTATGCAGAGAATTAACTGATCTATCTCTTCCTAAAATAGGCAATGATTTTGGTGGAAGGGATCATACTACTGTTATGCATGCCTGCGATAAAATTCTTGAAGAAACGCAAAATAATCCGGAAACCCGCAGAGCAGTGGATGAACTCAAAAAAAATATTCTAGGTAAATGATTTACAACTTATATTTATTTTATAAGAATTTATGTTATTAACAATAATCTTGTGGATATGTGTAGTCTTTTTTGTGGATATAAATTTTATTTTTAAAGCTTGTACAAACTGTTAATATTTCATTACACATTATCAACATATTATTAACAACCTTAAAACCTTTAGGCGTGCTTTAAGTTAGAGTTATACACATAATTAACAGCACTTATTACTATTATTACTGAATCTTTTATATTTATATTATATGTAAGGAGGCATCACTTAGTGAAAATTTTATGTTCTAAACAAAACTTAATGGATGGAATAAATATTGTTCAAAAGGCAGTTCCTTCAAAGGCTACATTACCTATACTT
>CAZVNH010000271.1:0-4036 GCA_964628575.1 uncultured Thermoplasmatales archaeon
ATATTGATCTATTAAGGAATAATGATATTTTTTTACAAACCAGTATAAAAGTTCTATCCATATGTTAATGTTAATATCTTTTGTTTTATACTGGAAAGTATCAATATCTTCAACATTTCTTATTTCATAAAATAAATCATCATGAGGCAGATTTAATTTTTTAATTAATTTAAATGAATCTAAACTGCGTTTAACCTCTTTTTTAATGTCCATATATGTAGAATCAATACAATTATTCATTTTAAATGGTGAAGAAACTCTAATTATAGGTTTTATTTTTTTTCTAATAGGCTGATTGTAGAAATATTTAATCATTCTAACTGCTTCTTGGAAACATTGGATAAACATCTTTTGGAGATTTGTAAGTGTTTTTTTACCATGCATTTTTTGGCCTAGAAAAACCTCGCCCATTGTATATCCATACATTAACGATTTCATTGTAATGAAGCTATCAACACCCCATCCATATGGTGGATTTATTCCTTTATTAAATATATCTTCTAAGACCTGTCGTTTTAATGCTAGTTCACCACCAAGAGGTTGATCTACTTCCCAAGCATTTGTAAAAAACATTGCAATTAGTGGTTTTGTTATATGTCTTGTTATCTGTCCATCAGCTGGATTTCTTAGAAAAGCAGCACGTACAATATCAATGTCCCTATCAAGAGGTGAATAAAGAAATTCAAACCATTTGCTAATATTTGGATTATATATATCACCATCAATAAATCCAATATTTTCAAAGTCTTGTTTAATTGCAGCAAGACCTCCGTTAATCATACCTATTCCTTTACCTTGCTCATTTGTATCAATATATTTCTTCTCAGATATTACCTCAATTTTTTTTGTTTGTCTTTTTTTCAATCTATTAAAAGTTTCCTGATTTGAACCATCTGATATAATAACTCTATCAATTACTCCAGAATCTAAAGCCTGTTCAGCTATTGATATTGGATTGATGCCCTCATTTTTAGAAATAACTATTAAACAATTACCCGGCATAGTTTATCTCATCACCATTAACCTTTTTATAGTGTAATTTAGAAAAAATATATTTTTGATAAATGTCTATGTTATAGGTTATTATAAAGCTAGCTTCTCCTATCTTCATCCCATCCCAATTACTATTTTTAGTAATGTAATTTATTGTATAAAAATTCATCTATTCAAACGATATTTTTATATCAGAGAATTACTTATTAATTATGTTAATTCCCAAAATAGAAATGAGGAGAGATTAATGGCAGTAAATAAAGGACAAATATCTAAAAATACTGAAGAGTTAATAAAGGATTTAAAAAATCCTAATTGGAAAATAAGAGTTAATGCAGTTTTTGAATTTCAAAGTTCTGATGATCCATTTGTTATAAATGAGTTAATTAAATTATTTGATGATGAAAATGTAAATGTTTGGCTATCTGTTGCAAAAGTATTAAAAAATAAAAAGGATGAAAGAATTATAGATGCGCTAATTAAAAGACTTCTTAATGACAAACGTGATGAAATTAGATGGCATTCAGCTTATTTTCTTGGTGAAATCGGCAATAAAAAATCTACTGATACCTTGATTAAATCATTAAAGGATCCTTCTGAAGATGTTAGAATCAACTCTGCAAAAGCACTTGGTAAAATAGGAGATATCAAAGCAATTGATCCATTAACTCATGCTTTAGAGGACCAAGATCCAATTGTACGAAAAGAAGCAATCACAGCTCTAAATTTAATCTCCCCATCTAAACCTATTGATGCACTTATAAAATCTTTATCTGATGATGATAAAAGAGTAAGATCACTATCAGCAATTCTTTTAGGAAAAACAAAAGCATCAGAAGCAATGGATTGTTTAATCGAAAGATTAAATGATAAAAATAACATTGTCCGAGTATCCGCAATTTATGCAATTGATAAAATTGGTGGAGAAAAAGCAGTAAAACCACTTTTAAAAGCTTTAAAAGATCCATATTGGGAAGTAAGAAGTGATGCAGCAAATGCACTTGGAAGAATTGGTAATAATGAAGCAGTTGTCCCATTACTTGAAAGTTTAAATGATGAAAATAGCTATGTTAAAAAAAGCGCTTTAAAAGCTCTTGAAAACCTTGATATTTTTAAGAAATAACAAAAAATATATATTAATACAAAAAATTTAAACCCTCTAAAAATATTACCTTTCTTCAAGTAAAAAACATATTTCTTAAGTGGAGGAGGCAGAAAGATGAAAAAAAAAATAGTCGCAATTTTTTTATGTATGCTGTTATTTTTAATACTTTTACCAGATGTTAGCTCAAAAATATATAACCATAAAACAGTATTAGATGATAATAATAATGAAATAATAGAACAACTATCATTCTCAAGACCAACAATTCAAGAAAACACAGATACTATTGATATATCATTAAAAGAAACAAATCAATACATAAAAACTCCTGATTCAGCTGTAATACCTGTTTATAGAAAGGTTTACTCTTTTCCAATTGGAACAAGAATTCTTGATATAGATTGTAAATATTCTAACCCTGAAAATATATTTTTAGAGAAAAAGATTACAAAAAATCAACAAATAGATCTCCTATATAAAAATTTAGAATTCCTACAAACAAAAACTGATAAATTATCATCCTATGAACGGTTTTCTTATAAAATAGGAGCAGGTATTGAAGATAAGAAACATGTTATTTTTTTAACTATTCAATATAGTCCAGTAGTTTACAATGAAAAAGATAATCAGATAAGTTTTTCAGATAAATGCAATATAAAAATTACCTATCAAAGACCAAAACAATCTTTAATTCAAAATAATGAATATCAACTGTTAATAATTAGCCCTAATTTATTTATTAATACTCTAAATGATTTTGTAAATCATAAAAATCAAAAACAGATATCAACAATCTTAGTTTCTCTTGATGAAATATATAATGGCGATCATTTTACTGTAGAAGGTCGAGATAATCCTGAGAAAATTAAGTATTTTATTAAAAATGCTATAGAGCAATGGGGAATTAGCTATGTTTTATTAATAGGAGGCGTTGACAAGCTTCCAATAAGATATTCATATATGGGACATGATGAAATAATACCAACTGATCTATATTATGCAGATATATATGACCAAAATTCTGATTTCTGTAATTGGGATTCAAACAACAATAACATTTTTGGAGAATATCAACATGATGGGAAAGAGGATATTGTAGATCTTTATCCAGATATATATATTGGAAGATTACCATGTAGATTTATTTTTGATTTAAAAAATGTGATGAATAAAATAATTGATTATGAAAAAAACACATATGGAACTAATTGGTTTAATAAAATTATTTTATTAGGTGGTGATACCTTTCCAAATAGAGGTGTAATAGAGGGTGAAGTTGTAAATGAACAAGTAGTTCAAGAAATGTCTGAATTTACACCTGTAAGATTATGGACTTCTAAAAATAATTTTAATCCACAAACAATAAATCAAGAAATTAACAATGGAGCAGGTTTTGTTTCATATTCTGGTCATGGCTATGAAATTGGTTTTGGAACATCTCCACCTCATGAAAATCAAAGAATTGAATATTTTACAACAAATCTATTTGGTTTATCCAACAAAGAAAAACTTCCAATAGTATTTTTTGATGCTTGTCTAACTGCAAAAATTGATTTTGATATTGCTGAATATTATAATATACCACTTATTAAGATTCCATTTCCAACTTTTGCCTGGTTTTTAATAAGAAAAAGTGGTGGAGGTGCAATAGCAACTGTTGGGGCAACAAGAGTTGCATATACAATGGTTGATGAGAACGGAGCTTCAGCTGGAGCAGGTTATCTAGGTGTACATTTTTTCAAAGCATATGAACCTGGAATAACAGTGGGTGAAATGCTTGTTAAATCAAAAAATGATTATCTAAATAATGTTTGGCATGATCCATTTACATTAGAGGAATTTATGTTAATAGGAGATCCAACCTTAAAGGTAGGTGGTTATCAATGAATATTAAAAAAATCTTTACTATGTTTATATGTATATTATTACCGATTGTAT
>CAZVNH010000272.1:0-4033 GCA_964628575.1 uncultured Thermoplasmatales archaeon
ATACCGCCCGGTAGAAGAGCAGAAATTCTTTCTAATGGATGCCAGCAGAGAATACTTAACTATAGATGCTGAAGTAGATGTCAATCATAATTTTGATGACATAAAACTAACGTCTGACAAAACTACATATTACATTCAAGCAAAAAACTATCCAGGTACAGAGTTTTCTGATATTCAAATATCTAGAGAACAAGTAATCATAAAGGGGAATGTTAGCTCTTTATCAACTAACGGGATAAATATAGTTTTTATTAATACAAGTAAATCATTCCCTACTAATTCACAAATTCTTCAGCTTGATGCATTTCAAGATGGTAATTTGTATATACTTGGACTGGATAGTAATAGTATTCAAGAACTAATTGAAGGAATGTTTCAGACTTCTACACGTGCGGAAGCAATTATCTTTTTTTCATATAACAGATGTACCTCTGGAAAATTTAATATTAAGGTGGATGAACTACCACGCATGTCGGTCTACCCAACAAAACTAGAGGAAGAAACAATATATATAAGACAGTGTATAGACACAATAGATAAAGGGGTTTTATGTATCCAAGGAAAGCCAGGTGTTGGAAAAAGCCATTTTTCAGAAGAGATGATTCATATCTATCCCGATGCAATTATATATAGATTCTGGATTGGATCGCAAGATGTTAATGTGAATCAGAGAAGAAATTTTAATAACTTTTTGAACGATATTGCTTTAAAAGTTTATAAAATGCCTCGAAGTTTTACGGAAGAAGAATTAATTGAGCAAATAAACAATATTTCACCAATCATTATTATTGATGGTTTGGATCATATTGAAAACTATAATAAATGTCAATTAGATGATTATATTAAATTTATAAATTCTATTAAGAGTGCACGAGTGATAGTTTTGACACGACCTTTAGCTCATTCAATAGAATGGCCTACAATCACACTTGGTAACTGGAATCGAGAACAAACATTGATCTATTTATCCAAAGCTTTTAATTATGATTATACAATAAGTATAAAAATATACGAATTGACAGATGGTTATCCAATTATTGTTTATTTTTGCGCAAAACATTTTCAAAAATACAATACTTTAAGTATCGAAGCTCCAGTAACCGGACTGGATGAATACTATGAAAACCTAATGGATAATGTAAATACAAAGAGTGCTTTAAGTATATTTTTATTGACTTCCTCTTTTTTTACAGATAAAGAAATATCTTATCTTACCAAGGAATTTTATGGTGACCTGCTGTCAGAGTATATCAATAGTTATCCATACTTATTCGAGCGCAATGTTAATAGAGTATCTCTTATTCATGATAGTCTCAACACGTTTTTACGAAATAAAATAACTACACCTGTATATTTGAAAGAAAGAGTGTTAGACATAATCAAAAGTTCAATAAAACGGGAGGAAAACGAGTACTTATCTAGAATTGGAGATATTAGATTTGATAATGAAGAATTTATCAAAGAAGTACTTCAGCACTACTCTGATTTTCATGTTTTCAAAAATATATTAAAAAATAACATTGATTTTGAGTCAGTAAAAGAATTTTATCTTGTATTAAAAACATTACTTGAAACACGTACTGATGTTTTGAATATATATCAATATTATTGTTTTATTTTGATTTGTCTTATTATTGAGCGCAATGACTTCGTGGGAATGCAAGGGCTAATATATAATCACTTAATGTATTTAATTCGCACAGGCATTGATGAAGACTCTATATTTAGCAGTGGTATATTCTGGGCTACTTATCGTATTGTCAGGTATGAGGATACTTCTGCATACCTACGACCTTTTTATAAATTCTATTATGATCTAAATTCTCAAATCAAGGAGTTTAGGGAAGCTAAAAACAAATCAGATAAGTATTTTGAATTATTTTTAAGAGACATCAATATAGAAAAAACTCTTTCAAATTTATTAAGAATTAATTCGAGCTGGCACAAAAGACAAGTTTTAGTAGATATTATTTGCTATTCTTATATTAGAAAATTAGATGATAATCTTCTGTTCAGCATTGTAAACGACTATACAAATAATGTAGAATCTGCTGAATGCGAATATAAAATATATAAATTTGCTTTGCAATACATTAATGATGACGTATTCATAAGAGATATTTTACCACAGGTAAAGGGTAAGCTAGAATCTTTAGGATATTTAAGAGAAAACAATATATATCTAAAATTTACTCTAAATGATTTAATATTAGATAAAGCAAAAAATGGTTCGTTCGATGTCTATTCATATGTTGAGAATTATTTGCGGTTAGCAAATCAAGAAAAAAGGGTAATCGATATTGATAACATATGGATGATTTACTATATGTATTATAACAGAAAAGATTATACTGTAAATTCTTTACCAGATGCATTATTAACCTTTGAAAAACATGAGTTTATTAGTGAAGAATATTCATTACACCTTATTCGTAATGTAATGTTACAATCTGAAAAGGGTATTCGGCACTTATTAAACGCATATATTAACTCCAAAGAAGATGAATTTGTTCTTTCTTGTAGAAAGTATGGTTTATATCAGGATAACAAATACTCTTATGATATATTTCGATTTTCAGTCCCTAAAATAAACCTCCTACCCGAGCAAATGATTTACAATAGGATGATAGAAGAGTTAAGATATCATCAATATGGAAAAACTATTGAATTCTGTGATGTACAGGAGGCACTTCATTCTAAATATCAATATTTATTAATTGATATGATTAGGCGAAACGGATATTCGCTTTATCAAGTTAGTGAAGAGGAGTTTCTTTCAATTCCTGGAATAAAAGCTCTTCCTCTATTAAAGGATAAAGAAAAAGAATATATACCATTCGAGCATGGTAACATTCACCCTGAAGATGTTGACTATATTAAAGAAAAAAATTTAAACTGTATTGAAATTTCTCTTTTTACAGATGGATGGTACTCATGTTTTGCCGTACCAGAAATATATGAGCATTTCCCCAAACAAGAACTACAGGATAACTTATATCGGATTATTCACACATCAATGTTTGCCAAAAGTACAAGCCTAGAAAGAATTGGATCATGGGAAAGCTATCTAGGATATTTACCAAGGTTTTTAGATAATATAGAAAGCAATGTGGACTGGGGAAAATTATTCGATACATTTATATTCTTTTTTGATATGTCACTTATACCACATGACTGATTTCCCAAAACCCAACTTTACATAAAACAGAATAGGCGACGGTTTCATATTCAAGCATATTTTTTAAATTGCGATTATAAAAACTCATTAGAAACTCAATGAGAAGACTTCGCATTTTTCATAAACTAAGCAATTATCTATGGTGGGATATTAATAATAAAAAGGAGTAAGACAATGGACCGAATAACCAAGTCGCTACTAGATGATTTCATTAGACAGAATAGTTTGCAATTACTGCCTGAGGAAAGAGCCTTTGAACACTTTGCAGGTTATCTTGTTAATTCGAGCCATTACTCAGAAACCTTTTCTACAGATGATATTCACGTAGGCGATGGTAACGATTGTGGAATTGACTGCATTGGTATTATTGTTAATGGATGTCTTGTAACAGAGCCTGAAGAAATTCAAGATTTAGTTGATACCAATGGATATTTAGATGTAACATTTGTATTTGTTCAAGCAGAGCGTTCTAGTTCTTTTGAAACTGCTAAAATTGGACAGTTTGGGTTTGGGGTTCAGGATTTTTTCTCTGAATCTCCGGTCCTTCAACAAAATGAACAGATACAACTAAAAACAAGGATTTTGAATGAAATAATTTCGAGAAGCAGTAGATTCCGGAAAGGCAACCCCCAATGCTATTTATATTATATTACTACAGGTCGTTGGGTTGGTGATCAAAATCTCACTGCAAGAAGAGATGCAGTAAAAAAAGATTTAGAAGACCTTAAAATTTTTAGGCGTGTTATATTTGAATGCATAGATGCCGAAAGGATACATGGTTTATATAGAGACACTAAAAACTCAATTACAAAGTAAATAGTATTCACTTCAAGGACTGTACTACCTGATATACCC
>CAZVNH010000273.1:0-4001 GCA_964628575.1 uncultured Thermoplasmatales archaeon
ATGCAATAATGTCTCCATCTCCTTCACCCATTGTACCAAAATAAATAGTACCATCTTTGCCTATTGCAGGTGATGAGCTGATTGAGCCACCTGATCCGAAATACCATTTTAGACTTCCATCAGAATTAATTGCATAAAGTCTAGTATTATAAGAACCGATATAGACTGTTCCATCATCAGCAATTGCGGGTGTAGACCAAATCCAATCATCAATATTATACTTCCATTTTAGACTTCCATCTGGATAAACAGCATATAAATAATCATGAAGTTCTCCGAAATAAAGAACACCATCTTTATCAATAATAATACCACTTTCTATATGTCCATTTGTTTGGAAACGCCATTTTTCACCACCAGGATTACCTATGGTGCTGTATGGGCTTTGGCTTGTGTGGTGTAGGTCATGGCATTTCATAGGCCAGCATGAATCCATGGGGCCAGAAGAAAGATTTGTTGACAATGTATTATTTACTACTGGGATACTTTCAGCTTCTATATTCAAATCATTGATTTCTATAAGTATACTATTATTATCTTGTTGGGAATTAGATTTATAGCATAGTTTATCAAAATAATAATGATCAGTTATTTTATCATTATTGGAGAATTTATTAATATTAATAGAAGCTGTACTTATATTAATACTACTCATAATGAGTATTAACAGTAGGATTATAGTTATTTTTTTCAAACCATATTCCTCAGATAAGTATTATTATAAAATTATGTTATTTAAATGTTTATATTGTTATGTTGTGTATAACATTGATGTTTGTGTTGTATACTTTTTTTTATAAATAATTTTTTTTTTTATTATGAAGCTCTGGTATTTTTGTTGTGGAGGATGTTATTTATCAAATATTATTATTTAAAATTTTAAGAATATCTTTTAATATTGGATGATTCTGTATAAATGAATAAAGCAAGGTTTGTATATTATTTCTGTTTTTTGATATTGTTATTCTGAATGTTCCCCAGTCGCTTTCACCTCCGAAATCATCACGAGCTTTAACTCTTATGTTATAAATACCTGTTGATGAATAGGTGTGATAAGCATATGATTTACCAATTTCATTATCCATGGCATAAATACCATATGTATATGTTCCATCACCCCATTCTACATCATAAGATATAGGATTATTATCAGGGTCACTACCTCTTATGTTTATATATATTTCTTTATTTATACTATCTGTTTTTCTACCATCGACATAGGGAGTTTCTGGTGGATGATTGTTGTTTTGTGGTGCAAAGCAATGAAGATAACCAATTGAACCATCAGGAATCAAGTCACTTGATGAACCAATATAAATTTCTCCATTGCTGCCGATGCAGGGAGAAGATTTGGCACAATGATTTGCGATTTTTTTACTCCAACGCTCAGTACCGTCAGGGTTTACTGCAATTATATAATTTCCATTTCCAAGATATATTGTTCCATCTGATCCGATAGCAGGAGATGAATAGGCTGCACCATGGATATTAAAATACCATTTAATTGAGCCATTAGATGGGTTTAACGCATATAGTGTATCGGTTGCTGCATAGATTGTACCATCGTTTCCTATTGATGCACTATTGTACATGGTAGATCCGAAATATTTTTCCCATTTTTTAGTACCATCTGGGTTGATTGCGTATAGATAATCAGTATCTGAACCAAAATATATTGTTCCGTCTTCTGCTATTGATGGATGGCTGTGAATTTCTGCGTTTACACCTGTACTATATCGCCATTTTAATGTTCCATTGGGGTTCATGGCATATAAGTATCCGTCTCCTGAGCCGATATATATGGTGCCATCGTCTGCTATTGCTGGATCTGAGACAATATAATAACCTGTGGTATATCTCCATTTCAGACTTCCATCAGGGTTCAATGCAATAATGTCTCCATCTCCTTCACCCATTGTACCAAAATAAATAGTACCATCCGTGCCTATAGCGGGTGATGAGCTGATTGAGCCACCTGAACCAAAATACCATTTTAAACTTCCATCAGGATTAAAACTATAGAGTCGGGTATCATATGAACCAATGTATATTGTTCCATCTTCAGCAATTGCGGGTGTAGACCAAACTAAGCCTTTTGTTTTATATTTCCATTTTAAACTACCATCAGGATAAATAGCATAAAAAGTCCAGGAAGATAAATCACCAAAATAAATGACGCCATCTTTATTAATAACCATACCGCTTTCCATATGTCCTCCTGTTTGGAAACGCCATTTTTCACCACCAGGATTACCTGCGGTACTGTATGGGCTTTGGCTTGTATGATGTAGGTCATGGCATTTCATAGGCCAGCAGGAGTCCATGGGACCAGAAGAAAGATTTGTTGACAATGTATTATTTACTACTGGGATACTTTCATCCTCTATATTTAAATCATTAATTTCTATTAATTTAGTAATATTATTTTGTTGAGAATTAGATTTATAGTATAGTTTCTCAAAAAAATAATTATTCTCTTTATCTAAATTTTTAATATTAACATTATCTCCTAATGTTATTGGTAAAATTATTATAATCATAAATAAAAGTATAATTATTTTTACGGACCACGTTCTGTAATGGTTTTTTTTCATTTTTTCATCTCAATAGTAAGAATATATTCTTAAGGGTTTTATAAATTTTTGTAAATTAATATTTGTTGATAATAAGAATATTTATGTAGAATAATATTAAAGTTATATTAATTTTATAGTAAAAAAGTTAAATAAAAGTTAATTTATTTAAAATATATATTATCTCTTATCTATAGTTTTAATACACAAACATATAATGATTTGTTATAAATTATTTAAAAGTTAACCAATAACTAATATTTTTCGATATGGGGAATTTGTAATTTTCAGATATATTTGAATAAATTGTTTGTAACAATTTGTAACAATATTACTTTATAGTTACGACTTGTTGCAAATAATTTTTTAATAGAAATATTTAAATCTTATAATATATTATATTTATATTAATTTATAAAATTATTTCGGGCAGAGGTAATATAATATGATAATAAGAAAAATCATTTCAGTTTTTATAACCTTAGCTTTGATTATAAATTTTTTATTTATGACATTACATATAAACAATATACAAGCTATATCAATTAATAATAAAAACATTTTAAATGTTGGTAGTGATTTATCAAGGAATTATTTAAGTATTCATGATAGTAAATCTGATGAGAAAATAAAAATAGATACATCAATTACTTTCAAGGGTGAAGATATAGGAAATATAATACTACCAATTCAAAATACTACAGATGGAGAACAAATAGATTACCCAATGAAACTTCATTTAAATTATTCTGGTGATGATAATCAGCCTGGATATATAGAATTAAACAATAATTCAAACACTGATTTTTCAGATATTAGATTTCAAGATTGGAAAGGAAATCAATTAGATTATTGGATAGAGGACAAAGTAGATGGAGTGAGTGCTATAGTCTGGATTGAAGTAAGTACAATCAATTCTTCTGGGACTACTTATATAACAATGACATATGGGAATAAGAATTTATCTTCTGCAAGTAATATACTTGATATGCAAATAAAGTATAATACATTTAATTATTATATTAAAAAATGTGATGCTCCTTCTGATAACTGCCTTATAGTTGTTAATGAATATAATGAAATATATGTAGTGAATCAAGCAAATGGTTTTCTTTATCAATCTATTGATTATTGTCAAACATGGACTTATATAGGTACTTTTACCAAGACATATGATTACGTGGATATGGATGCTATACCTGGTACACATAATTTAATAATTTGTATGGGCAGTGGTAGTCAGTTTTCTTATCAGATATATAATGGTACGACTAACAGTTTTAATACTATTCAATTTGAGGGTATTGGTTCATCGGCAGATATTACTGTTTGTGCTCGTGATGAAAATACATTTTTTGTTTGTGGTGGTACTTATACCACTGCTGTTCTTTATTGTAAGGTTACATACGATGCAGGTAATAGTTGGTA
>CAZVNH010000274.1:0-3996 GCA_964628575.1 uncultured Thermoplasmatales archaeon
TTGTAACACCATATACATGGTTTGCTTCTTTTAATGCAATCTTTCTTAGAGATACCATTATGAATTGTGAATCCTGAGCGTTTTGTTTAACCATACGACTTACTGTTTCAGCATTGACTCCATCAAGAAACATATCAACTTCATCAAGAACATAAAATGGACTAGGATCATATTGCTGAATTGCAAAGATAAAAGCAAGTGATGCTATACTTTTTTCTCCACCTGATAAAGCCGAGAGTCTTAATACCTTTTTTCCTCGAGGTCTTGCTTTTATAGTTAGTCCACTTTCAAATACGTCATCTGGATTTTCAATTAATAACTCTGCCTCTCCTCCTTCTGAGAGTTGACCATAGATTTTACTAAAATTAATCTTTATTGCATCAAAAATTTCATAAAAACGTTCTGTTTTTTTCTCTGTTATCTCGTTAACTAATTTTATAAGATTTTTCTTCTGATCTTTAAGATGTTTTACATCTTCATCTAGTTTTTGTTTCCGATCGGTTTGATGTTCATATTCATTAAGAGCTCTCATATTTACTGGTTCGAGTTCACGCATTGATTCCTCTATTACTTTTATTGAATCTTTTAACGATTCAACATTGGGTAGTTTTTCTTCTCTAATTTCAACATTATAAAGTTTCAATTCTTGAACAAGCTCATTTATTGATCCTTCAAGAGTGGGAAGTCGATATTTTGCTCTTGAAATTAGATCATAATATGATTCAATTCGAGTACTAATTTTATCAAGTTCGTTTTCGATTGTAACTGTTTTTTTATAGATTTCATCTCTTTTAACCGTTAAATCCTTAATTTTCCCAGTCATTTTTTCTTCGACGTTTATTAAAGCATTTAATTCATCTCGAAGTTTCGATCGTGAATTTTTTAGTTCTTCAATTGCTTTTTTATATTCCTCTGTTTCTTTTTTCTTGTTGTTGATATTTGTGATTATTTCGTTTTTTCTCTCTTCTAAAAGTTCAATTTTCTTTTCAAGAGCATCTTTTTCAGATATAAATGTTAAAATAGATTCTTGAATTTGTGAAACTTCTTCTTCGAAAGTTCTTGCTTTTTGAGCAAGTTCTTTTTTTGTACCTTTCAGTAGTATTTTTCCTTTTTCTTCTTTAATCTTGTTTAATTCTTCTATTCGTTTTTTATAATCTTCAATTGTTTGAATGATTTCTTCTTTTTTTACAATTAGTTCATCTTTTTCTTTTAATTTTCCTTCAAGATCTTTATTTAAAACATCAATTTTTCCTTGGAATTCTTTTTTTCGTACATCGAGATCTTTTATTTGTATTTCTTGATCTCCTATTGTTCTTATTTCTCCAAGTTTTGTTTCAATTTCGATTATTTCTTTTTTAAGGTTAGATAATTCTATAACAAGTGTATCCTGGGTTTTTAATGCATTTTCTAATTCTTTTGTGATTTCCTCAAGTTTACTTCTATCTGTACTACTAAATGATAAATGTGTTTTTGGAATGCTTCCACCCATCATCGCACCACTTGCTTCAACAAGACTTCCTTTCAAATCAACTAGTCTTACTCCACCCATTAATCTTCTGGCATCATCAAGAGTATCAACAACTATAGTATCGCCAAATACATACCAAAAAGCACCTTTATATTCGTCTTTAAATTTTACAAGGTCTATTGCAAAACCATGTGCTTTTTCATCTTTAATGGCCATTAATGCTTTTCCTCTTGGTTTCCCTGTTATCATCTTGTTCATCGGTAGAAAGGTTGCTCTTCCAAGTTGTTGTTTTTGCAAATGTTTAATTGCTTTTGCAGCTACTTCATCATTATCTACAATGATTGACTGCATTCTAGCACCTGCAGCAATTTCTACTGCTGTTTCATATTTTTTTTCAACATTTGCAAGTTCAGCAATTGTCCCGTGAATACCTGTTAGTTTTCCCTCGTTTCGAGCTCTTATTACTTCATTTACAGCTCTATTATATTTACCTTGAATAGTTTGCAATGCATCATATTCAGCTTGGAGCTTTACTTGTTGATTTTGTAATCTTCTAATTGCGTTTTCAATATCTGTTAACTGTTCTGTTAGCTCTGTTTCTTTTTTCTTATAATCAAACAATTTCTTTTCAAGGTCTTTTGTTTTTTTACTTTTATCTTTAAACTCTTTGTTGAATTCCTCGGTTTGCCAGTTCATATCTTTTAATTCAAACTCATAAGTGTTTTTTGTCTCCTGCATCTCAGCTATTTGAAGCTCAAGTGCTTCGATCTTATCAGTAAAACGATTTCTCTTTAGTTTCAATTCATGGATTTCACTATTTTTCTCATCATATTCCTCACGCATTTTAGCAAGTTCATGAGATAGATCCATTGATTTATCATCTGATTTAGCAATATTGTCTTTTAAACTTGTTAACTCCAGGTTTTTTTCATCATGAATCTTTTGTTTTTCAGTTATTTGATTTGTTAGAATCTCAAGCTCTTTGTTATTTTCATCTAACTCTTTTTCAATTGAGTCAAGATGGTTTTTTACTTCATTTTCTTCTTCTTGAATGTCCTTTATTTCGTCTTGCGAATAATTGATTCTTTCTTCGACTTTTATTTCTTCACTTCTTATTTGTTCGATTTTTTCTTTTATTTCTTTTACTTCGTCTCCACCTACATTCCCTATTTGTTTTTCGATTTCCTGGAGTTCTTTTTGTGATTCTGAATATTTTGTTTTTAGTTCTGTACTATTTTTATCAAGTTTTTCTTTTTCTTTTTCATATGATTCTATCTGCTTCTGAACTTCTGCAATTTGTGCTTCGACGTCTTGTTTTTTCTTCATTGCAATTTTTGCTTTAGTTTCATATAATTGATCTTTAAGTTCTTTGTATCGATATGCTTCATCTCGGTCTTTTTTAAGTTGTCTTATTTGAGTTGATATTTCATTTAATATAATTTTTATTCTATCCATGTTATTATCTACTTCGATTTGTTCTTTTTCAGCTTTTTTAATATCGTTATCAAAGTTGCTTATTCCTGCGATGTCATCAATTATTCGTCGTCTATCCATTGATCCCATTTCTATTAGACTAGTTACGTCTCCTTGTTTAACAATATTATATCCATCTCCTGACATTCTCGCATGAACAAGCACATTTACAAAATCATTATATGTTGCTGATTTTTCATTGATATAAAACTTGCTGTAGTAATTATTTGGATCATTTTTTAAAGGAGCTCGTTTAATCATTCTTGTTAAAACTACTTCATTTGAGTCTATTGGCATTTTTCGTTCTTTATTATCAAAAACTAGTGAAACCTTACAATATTTTGCTGGATTTTTATGTTTTTTACCACCGTTAAAAATTAAATCTGTTAGTCTTCCAGCTCTCATAACCTTTGAGCTTCTTGGGCCTAATACAAATAGTATTGCATCAGCGATATTGCTTTTTCCAGCGCCGTTAGGTCCGGTTATTGCAGTAAAACCTGGAAAAAAAGGAACAGAAAGTTTCTTTCCAAATGATTTGAAATTTTCCATTCTAACTTCTTTAAGATACAATTTTGCATCCCTTCCTACCAATCAGCTCTAAATCAAGCATATATCTACTATTCTGGCATCCCTATTTTCGAAAACAGATAAGAGTATATAAAATTTTTTAGATTTTTTTTTATTAATTATATTGTAATGTTTGAATTTTTTTCCTGAATATAGGCTTGATTTGGATTATATCTTAAAGATCAGATTTTATTTCATCTGGTGATAAATCCATTTTTGCTGTAGTAGTAAGCTCTAATTCATCCTCAGGTTGAACAGGTGTATCTAAAGGCTGCATCTGTTCGATTTGTTCCATTTGTGCAATAAGCATATCGACTTTGTTAACAACCTCTGCATGTTTGTCAATAAAGTCTTGTTGTTCAAAGGCTAATTGTTGTTTTTCAAGTCTAATTATTTTGTTTTGTAAATGTATCGGATTTGAGAAAGGTCGAGGATTAAATTTTATCTGAACACTTTTTAGATTTTTTAAGAATCCTACAGCATCAGTC
>CAZVNH010000275.1:0-3995 GCA_964628575.1 uncultured Thermoplasmatales archaeon
CTATAGTAGAGTTTATGAAAGATAATAAAATGAATGGCGTAAAATTACAGCCACAGTTACACAAAATAATCTGGAACCCTGAGAGAAGAGAAGTATAGGGCAGCGGAGTCAGGGGGATGGCTGAGTAGTAACAAGTACAAAATATAGAATAGGAAAGGATGAATTATAAATGGAAAAAGGTATTAATCATGAAAAAGCAGTGGTTGTTTTTAGTGGAGGACAGGACAGCACCACCTGTTTGTTTTGGGCAAAGAAGAAATTCAAAGAGGTAATCGCTGTATCTTTTGACTATAATCAAAAGCACAAGCTGGAACTTGAGTGTGCTAAAAAAATATGTGAAAAATATGATGTACAATTTTATTTAATGAATTTAGATCTGCTAAACCAGTTGACTCAAAATTCACTAACCAGGGATGATATTGAAGTAGATAAGGAAGTATCCGGAGAAGGATTACCAAATACCTTTGTAGATGGTAGAAACATGCTTTTCTTATCTTTTGCGGCAGTATATGCAAAACAAAAAGGAATTAATCATATAATCACAGGTGTGTCTCAAAGTGATTTTAGTGGATATCCGGACTGTAGGGATGTATTTATTAAGTCTATGAATGTTACTTTGAATCTTGCTATGGATTATCAGTTTGTTATTCATACTCCACTTATGTGGATAAATAAGCAGGAAACCTGGAAGATGGCAGACGATTTGGGTGTTTTGGATATCATAAAAAACGATACTTTAACATGTTATAATGGTATCATCGGAGATGGTTGTGGCGAATGCCCTGCGTGTAAGTTAAGGAATAGAGGGTATATGGAGTATATAGAACAAAAGTGATAGTGACAGTGGGAACTGTTAGCGTGAAACAAATATAAAAAAAGTAAAAACTATAAGAGATTTAATGCAACTATTTCCAGGCATTTCTAAAACTCATTTTAGCAGATTCTTTAGTAAATACATACTTTTTGTACGATTTTTCAACAAAAAAAGTAGATTATCTATTTATTCTTTTTTTATTTTTTTGTTGACAACTTACTATAAATAAAATATACTATATTTAGCTAAGGTTTCCTTTTATGAGTTATGAGGATTGCTTTATTCAAGAGGTTCAATGATAGTGCTTTCGAACGCTGGTGTCATTGAACCTTTTTGACATTATTCAATTAATAGCAAACCACCGTTACCATGACTATATGTCTCTTTGATTTTCAGATACTTTTATTATTACATATATGTTACACAAAAGAAAATACTTTGTCGAAAAATATAGAAAAAGATATTATAGAAAAATAGCTACATTTATATAACCCTTTATTCATAGCTGATTTGAGATACACTGAATTATTTAAACTCTTTGAAAGTCAAGTGTGAAGCAGATTTTATAAATAATTAGTAGTTGCAATTTTATTGATATTTGATATAATGAATTTGACAAATTTTTGTAAGGGGTTAGCGAAAGATGGAAAAAATGAGTTTTATAAGCATATTGACTGTTGTTTTGCCGGAAATAGTACTTGGAAGTGGCTTTAGCCTTTTGGTGATTGGAGAAAAAAGAAGATTAATATTGGATAGTAAAGAAAAAATTATAAGGGCTATAATATTTGTTTTTTTAATGTGTTTGACTCCCGTTGTGACAAGAAGGATTTTACCTTCTAAAGAATTTGTATTGATTGCTAATTTTTTAATGTATATAATAATTACAAAGTTTTCATTAAACATTAAATTATTAAAAGCTTTAATACAAACATTAATATTTGTTGGTTCAATTATAATGATTGAAAACCTTTTTTATCCAGTTTTTCAGGCATTTATAGACAATAACTTGGAAAGTACTTTATATACAAATGATATTATAAAGTTTATTTTTACAATACCACAAAAGGTAATTCATTTAATTGGTATAATAATACTTTGGAATATGAATATTGTACTAATCAATCTAAAAAAATATAAAGAAATAGCTTTTAATTCAACAATGACTATAGTACCTGTTTTAATAAGTATAGTGTGTATGTCATATATTCTCGTAAATAGTGTACATATGAGTATGGTATTAAAAATATTATTGGCTGTTTGTATATTCTTATTAATATTATCAGCTATATTTTTTACAAAACTGATTACTTCTTGGTGTAAGACCGTTAGGTTTGAAGTGGTGAAAAATGTAAGAGAAGAAAACAAGATAGTTGATTATATTTATTATCTTGCCCAAAAAGGAGATATACGAAGAATAATTAATATTTGCACAGAAAAGAAAAAGGAGTATAATAGAGATGAAATAGAGAGAAAAAAGAAATTGGGAGGCTAGTTAGTATGAAAAGTAGATTTTTATACAGAGGGATTGTTTTAGCGAGTATGTTAATCACTTTTGTAGCTCTGTACATTTCATCTCAGGCAAGTACATATTGGGCATATCAACCTAAGTTACCAAAAGCATTATCTAAATAATTTTTGTTTTGAAAAAATACTTTTATATATATAAAAGTATTTTTTCAATTCACGGGGACGGTTCTAGCAATTCACGGGGACGGTTCTAGTGGATACAAAATTCATGGGGACGGTTCTAGTGGATACATTTAATCATAATGTCAATATAGTTTCCAGTTACTTTAAGTCTAAATCATTATTATTTATTTTATTAAAGATATTCAACAAAAACAATACAGAAAATCAATAAAAATTGACAAAAATGTAGAAAATATCGACAAAAATCTATAGTGAGATTCCTCGATATACCAATAATTCAAAGAAAAAACATTTTGACTATAATCAAGTCACATGGTAAGATATTTACATATTGAAAAAATAATATAAATATTCAAAAAGATAGCATTGAAGGAAAAACTTAAATAAGTCAAAAAGGCTCTATGACAAACGCGTTGCAAAGCAGTGTCAAAGAACCTTTTGAATATAACAATCCTTATAAAAGGACTCCATGGAATAAGTATACTCCTTTTATGTTGGGTTGTAAATAACATGGAGGTGTAAAACACATGAAGAAAAAAATAGCTCTTTTTATTTTTGTATCTTTAATTTGTATTTCAACTTTATCTAGTTTTGCAGTTGAACTTTTATATCCGAATTATAACTATGCTTTTAGATGGTATGATGTTAGAACTACATCTGGGCAAAATTACTGTTACTTGAAAGTTAATGATGATTATTTGAGTTCACCATGGACGGGAGTAACGTCTACAGTACGTAGTAATTGGAATAACAATAGCAATGATTATGTTAATGCTGTATCATCAAGTTTTAGTACTTCAAAAGTTGATTATTATACTTTTGGAACTTGGCCAAGTGAGATTCCAGATAACGTTAACGCTGTAACTGATGTATATGATAGTAATGGTAATTGTCTAAGAACAGACGGAAAATTTAAAAGTGACTATTTAATTCATTATGCTCAAATTGGAACCAATCCTGCTCCAGAGGATGGAAATGGAAATGTAATAACAGTAACAACGACTTTAAAAAAAGTAGTGTTAGGGCATGAGTTAGGACATGTTTTAGGATTTGGACATCCTCCTAGTAGTAAAAGTTCTATTATGGGAGCGTACCAAACAACAATTACTAGTCCGGCAAGTTATGATAGGACAGAACTTGAAAACTTTTATGCTAATTAATAAAAAAGCAGTATATACAAAAGTAAATGGTGATAATTATTATCATGATAGAAGAATAAATATATAGAAATACTGGTAGTTTAAAAGAAAGCTATTAACTAAACTTTAAAATATATAATTTTTAAGTTTTTGGAGCTTTCAAGAGAATACTAAAAAATAAACGGAGGTGTCGTAAGTGAAAGGTAAGATAAATATAAAAAAGCGAATAGTAATAAGTGCTATACTTTTTGCATTATTTTTAGGTGTTGGTGGATATTTTATTAATAATAACAAAGTAGTTTATAATGAATCACCCAATATACAATCAAAAGAAGTTGGTTCGGAATTATTAAATATACATATGACGCCGTATGCTTCTTTAGATGTATTAG
>CAZVNH010000276.1:0-3995 GCA_964628575.1 uncultured Thermoplasmatales archaeon
ATGCACCTGTTGGTATTTGATCAAATTTCTTACCGAATTTTGCTTTTAGGTCTGGAGTGGTTATAAAAATTTCTTCTTTTGTCCTACCAAATCTACCTACATAAACAGGCATTTCACCTGAATCTAATTTATTACCAATGGTTTTTCCTACCATAGCAGCTGCTAGATGTCCTCTTGCCATTCCAATAAGTTTGACATATGGCGCACCAATGGATAGTCCCTTGAATATTTGATCTTCAAGAATAAATCCACCTGCAATAGCTACATCAGGGATAAACTCGCCTTTTTTATCAAGTTTTTGTAAATATTGATGCAATAATGAATAAATTTCAACCTGTGGAAGTCCCCATTCATTCATCATACGCCATGGGCTCATACCTGTTCCACCACCTGCAGCATCAACAGTGAGTAAATCAATCTCGGCTTTTGAGGCAAATTTAACAGCACGAGCTAGATCTGCAGGCCTGTATGCACCAGTTTTTAGAAATACATGTTTAGCTCCATAATCTCTAAGTTCTTTTACACGACTCATAAAATCTTTTTCAGTAACCATGCCTATTCTTGAATGTCGTTCAAATTCTTTGAAACTCCCTTCTTTAAATGCTTTTACAACTTGAGGATCTAATGGATTTGGGAGTACAACATATCCTCTTTTCTTTAATAATTGTGCCTTCTCTAGGTTTTTAATTTTAACTTCTCCTCCGATATCTTTTGCACCTTGTCCCCATTTAAGTTCAACAGTTCCCACACCAAGTTCTGATATTGCATATTCTTGGACACCAAGTCTTGTATCTTCAACGTTTGCTTGTACAATTATGTCTCCATATCCATTCTGTTGCCATTTTTTGTAGAGTTTTATCCTCCATTCAAGATCTGGTGCTTTTTTTACCTTCCCGTTAACTATTTTTGAATCAGGATCCATTGCAGCAACATTTTCTCCAATAGTTAATGGAAAACCAGATATTGCAGCACCAACAGCGAGTCCTTCCCAGTTATTTTTTGCAACATTTGTTGAACCAAGTCCAGGGATAATCCATGGTACTCTTAGCTTGATTTTTTTATCTTTTCCAATTTTTGTTTCAATATTTACATTTGGAAAGATTGCTTTGTCACTATCTTCAGCTATTCCTTTTGCACCTACTGCTGTTCCCATAATATTAAAATAGGACATATCCACAGGATACTCTTTTTCAGATGCAGATGTGGTAATTCCAAAAGGTTGCGGGTATATTGCCTCAGTTCCACGGTATGCTGATTTTCCGATTTCACACATACCTATACATCCATCAACACAAGTTACACACATTCCGCTAATAGAAGTAATATGTTCTCCTGTCCTATTTTTTGTTAAAGTTGCAGCAGATCTATTTGGTCTTGTTAAAGTCATTTTATTTTTTCCTCCTTATCTTAATATTATTTCTTCTTATTTATACTCCTTTTTGGTTTTTTATCTTCTAAACAAGCTACACAAGGATCCAAATAACATTGGGCATCCTCATAAATCTCTAAACATGAAGGCGAAAAATTAAGGCAACCACTACATAGTGTAGTTGGTGGATTAGGGCCATGGCATCTAAGTTGACAAGCTGGACAAATCCAGATACATGCACCACAAGTTCTGCATTTCTCTGATTTTGCATCAAATGGCGTGGTTATTTTCTTTTTTATACCTCGGCTAGTAAATCCAATTGCTTTTGCATCCATTTGCTCTTCACACATTCTGACACATAATCCACATAGGATGCAATCCTCATTTTTTGGTTTGAATCTTACCTTGTTTACACCAAGTTTAGCCGCAAGATCTTGTATAACCTTTGATGTAGGGCATTTTGCAACTAATAATTCAATTAGCATTTTTCTAGTTTTTACTACTCGTTGTGAATGAGTTCTTACATTTAATCCTTCTTTAACAGGATGGATACAAGATACAACGAGTTTTGATCTCTCACCTTTTCCAATTTCAACGATACATAATCGACAAGAGCCATATGGTGAAAGTCCTTCAAAATGGCACAGAGTTGGTATGTTTACTCCATAAAATTTTGCTGCATCAAGTATTGTCCAACCATCTTCGACTTGAACTTTTACGCCATTTAAAGTAATTTCCATTTTTATTCTTCCTTTTTATTTTCTCATAACTGCATCGAATTTACATGTGTCATAACATGCTCCACATTTTATACACTTTTCTTCATCAAGTATGTGTGGTTCTTTTTTAACTCCGGTAATTGCATTTTCTGGGCATTGCTTTACACAAGCACCACATCCAGTACATTTTTTAGGATTAATAGAATAGGTAATTAGTGCTTTACATACACCTGCTGGACATTTTTTCTTTTCAATATGTGCTTTATATTCATCTTCAAAATATTTTATTGTACTTAAAACAGGATTGGGAGCTGTTCCTCCAAGTGCACAAAGTGATGCATCTTTTATTACTTCACCAAGTTCTTTTAGTAACTCTATATCCTCTTTTGTTCCCTCACCATTAGTAATTTTTTCAAGTATTTCACCCATTCTTTCTATTCCTTCACGACATGGAACACATTTACCACATGATTCTTCTTTTAGAAAATTTACAAAATATTTTGCAACATCTACCATACAGGTGTCTTCATCCATGACGATCATGCCGCCAGATCCCATCATAGAACCTACTTCAGATAATTTTTCATAATCTACTGGTAAATTGATTAAACTTTCAGGGATACATCCTCCAGAGGGACCTCCTGTCTGAACAGCTTTGAATTTTTTATTATTAGGAATACCGCCACCAATATCATAAACAATATCACGTAGTTTAATTCCCATTGGAACTTCAACAAGACCAGTGTTGTTTATTTTTCCAACTAATGAAAATATTTTTGTTCCTTTACTTTGATTTGTACCAATTTTAGAATACCAATTTGCACCTTTATCAATAATTATTGGTATATTGGCCCAGGTTTCAACATTGTTTAGATTTGTTGGATTATTCCACAAACCTTTTTCAACAGTATGAACATATTTTGAACGAGGTTCACCTGGTTTACCTTCAAGTGAAGCCATAAGTGCTGTTGATTCCCCACAAACAAATGCTCCACCACCTCGACTTATTTTTAATTCAAAATCAAAACCAGATCCAAGTATATTTTTCCCTATAAAACCATATTCTTCTGCTTGTTTAATAGCCTCTTCTAAATGTTTTACAGCAAGAGGGTATTCATTTCTAATATATACATAACCTTCATGCGATCCAATTGCATACGCACCTATTATCATACCTTCTAAAACGCTATGAGGATTGCCTTCAAGTATGCTCCTATCCATATAAGCACCAGGGTCTCCTTCATCAGCATTACAGATTACGTATTTTGTATCGCCCTCTGCTTTACGAGCATATTCCCATTTTTTACCGGTTGGAAAACCACCGCCTCCACGACCACGGAGCCCAGCTTTTTGAATTTTATCTATTACTTTTTCTGGTTTCATATTAAATAGTGCTTTAACTAAAGATTTATAACCGCCAATTGCAATATAATCTTCAATGTTTTTTGGATCTATTTTACCACATTGTTCTAAAATAATTCTAGTTTGTTTATTATAAAATGGTACCTCATATTCATATGTCAGCATCTTATTAGTGGCTGGATCAATGTATAACAAATCTTCTATTATTTTTCCATTAATAATTGTTTCAGATATTATTTTTGGAACATCATCTGGAGAAACCATTTGATAAAAAATTTTCTGAGGATATATTACAACTACAGGTCCTTTTTCACAAAACCCATGACAACCAGTTGATTTAATTTCTACTTTACTTCCAAGTTTTTTAGATTTAATCTCAGCTTTAAATGCTTTGATTACTTCTTCACTTCCGGATGCACAGCATCCAGTTCCAGCACATACTTTTATACATGGTTTTTTGGGATCTTGATTTTTTATTATTTTTTTTCTTATATCTTCTAAATCATTTAAGTTTTTGATTTTTTTCAATTTCCTCTACTCCCTGA
>CAZVNH010000277.1:0-3959 GCA_964628575.1 uncultured Thermoplasmatales archaeon
CTGTAACAGCGTATAATCTATGATCACCAGTTAACACTGTTTGTATAGAAAAAACGTTAATGTCTTTTAAAACATTCATTGCATCTATCATATCCTCGTTTACAGGATTTCCTTTAAGTGATAGTGAACAGGCTTCGTCATTAAGAGCTAACTTATGATTCATCTCAATTGTTTTATAAGATGCTACTCCTGGAAGAAATGACTTTCGGCCTCCTGTATAACCAGCGAAATAATGCGGTTCAACACTTCCTATTACAAGAACATTTTTATATTCAGAAACAAGCTTGTTAATATACATTTCTGTACCGTTCTTGGATTTACCAAGATATATCATATCTGAATCTTTCCTAGCATCATGTGCATATGTTCTTCTTCTAAATGCTTCATATGTATCACCAAAAATAAACCTATATTCTTCCTCTGTTGGAGCTCGATGAACTCCTGTAGCAATTAAAAATTTAACATCTGGATGTGGAGAAAGAACAGGTAAAAGATATCTCAGAATCTTTGCAGTTGGTGTTGGCCTTGTTGCATCATTAATTATTATCAATAATCTATTAGCTTTTTCTGCAAATTCATCGTATGATTCGTATCCGATTGGATTTTCTAATGCTTCTTCAATTAATTGTTCCTCATCTTTAGTTGATAATTTTTTAGGCATTAATAACTCAAAAGATTCATCGATTTTAACTTTAATATTATCTTGTCCATATGGTAAGTTAATAATCATTATTATCTCCCTCAAATAAAACCTATTACTTTTAGGTGAATAGAAAAACACCTAATATATTTATAGGAGCCTTTATATTTCACCGCCGATGAAAAACTTCCATGTAGGAATCATTGGAGGCGGTGTTATTGGCTCAACAATAGCATGGGAGTTAGCAAAATATAATCTTAATATAGCTGTTTTTGAAAAAGGAAGTGATGTTGCATCAGCAACTAGCAAAGCAAATAGTGGTGTTGTCCATAGTGGAATTAATTCAAGGCCAGGTTCATATAAAGCACGATTCTGTGTTGAAGGAAATAATATGATGCAAGATTTATCAAATCAACTTGGTTTTTCATTAAAATGGACAGGTAAATATATAATAGCAAAAAACGAGGATGAAACAAAAGAGCTTGAAAGACTTAAAAAAATAGGTATACAAAATAATGTACCAGATCTAGAGATACATAATGGTTTAAAAGTAAAAAAAAGAGAACCAAATGTAAAATGTCATAACGCTTTATGGGTTCCAACGGCAGGAATAATTCTACCATATGAATTTACTATTGCACTTGCAGAAAATGCAGCTGTTAATGGTGTCAAATTCTTTTTAGAAACAGAAGTTAATGGTTTAGAAAAAAAAGATAACTTCATAATAAAAACAAATAAAGGAAATTATGAAACAATTATATTAATTAATGCTGCTGGAATCGAATGTCAAAATATTGTTTCTATGATTGAAGAACCTGATTTCCAAGTGTATCCATGTCGTGGTGAATATTTAGTTCTTGATAAAAATTGTAGAGATCTTATAAACTCAATGATCTATCCAATTCCTGTAAAAGAATTAGGAGTACTTGGAGTTCATATAACACCAACGGTAGAAGGAAATATTCTTCTTGGACCAAGTGCAGAATATATTAATAGAAACGATGAGACTCAGACAACAAAAAAAATGATGAAAAATTTATTATCCGAAGCAAAAGAGATTATCCCTAAAATTCCAGATAAAGCTATAATCAATGCCTATTCCGGTATTAGATGTAAACTTGAATCTCCTGAAAAAGGTGGAATGTCAGATTATCGAATTGAGGAAAGTAAAAAGAATCAGGGTATGATAAATCTTCTTGGAATAGAATCCCCTGGTTTAACTGCAGCACCAGCTATTGCAAAACAGGTAATACATAAAATATCAAAAACTATTAGTTTAACAAAAAAAAATAATTTTAAAATTATTAAAAAAAATAGGCGTTTTTCTGAACTTTTATTAGATGAAAAATCAAACCTGATTGAAAAAGATAATAGATACGGAAGAATTGTTTGTCGGTGTGAAAATATTACAGAAGCAGAAGTAATTAATGCTCTTTCAAATCCATTAGAAGCTAAAAGTTTATCTTCTGTTAAATATCGATGCAGAGTTGGAATGGGCAGATGCCAAGGTGGTTTTTGTACTCAACATATTATTCGAATAATGGAAAAAGAATTTGGATTAAAAATTAAAGATATAAAATTGAAATCACCAGATTCATATATGTTTTCTGGGAGAAATCGGGAGATAACAAATGAAGACTCATGATGCGGATGTAGCAGTTATCGGCGCAGGACCTGCAGGACTTGCTGCTGCAATATCTGCACATGAACATGGTGCAAAAAATGTTTTAATAATTGATAGAAATAACTGGCTTGGTGGCATTCTTCCACAATGTATACATGATGGATTTGGCGTAGAAGAAACTGGAGAATCTATGACAGGTCCTGAATATGCAGAAATGTATATAAATAAGGCAAAAAAACTTGGTATTTTTTTTATGATTGAAACAATGGTTTTAGAGATTAATAATAGATTACAGATAAATGCTATTAATAAGAATGGATTTCATATAATAAATGCAAAAAGTATTGTTCTTGCTATGGGTTGTAGAGAAAAAACTCGTTGGAACATAATGATTCCAGGTGATAGACCAAGTGGAATTTATACAGCAGGTGTTGCTCAATCATTAATTAATCTATATAATATTATTCCAGGAAAAAATGTTATTATTCTTGGTTCAGGTGATGTAGGTCTTATTATGGCTCGTCGTTTAAAATTTGAAGGAGCTAATGTTTTAGGTGTTATTGAAATTTTACCATATCCTAGTGGTCTTCCAAGAAATATTGTACAATGTTTAGATGATTATAACATACCATTATATCTTAACCATACAGTTACATATATCAAAGGAAGGAATAGACTTGAGAGTGTAACAATTGCACAAGTTGATGAAAATTTTAATATAATTAAAGGTTCAGAAAAAAAGATAAAATGTGATACTCTTCTATTATCACTTGGTTTAATACCTGAAAATGAACTATCTAAAAATATTGGTATTAAACTTGATAATATAACTGGCGGTCCGATTGTAGATCAATTCTTTGAAACAAATCAGAAAGGAGTATATGCTTGTGGTAATTGTTTACAAGTATATGATACAGTTGATGTTTTGGTAGTTGGTTCAAAACATGCTGGTAAAAATGCTGCAAAAAAACCCATTAAGAAAAATTATTATGTTTCAGTTAAATCTGGAAAAGGTATAAGATATATTGTCCCTCAAATAATAACAAATCCTGGAAAAATAAAGTTTGGAATGCGGGTTGTAAAACCTGATATATCAGTTAGTTTAAAAATTAAATCAGGAAAAAATGAAGTTTATAAAAAACATTTAAAATATGTTAATCCTGTAAATATGATCGAATTTGATTTCGATATTTCTGAAGATTTATTAAAATCTACAAATAAATTGGAGGTCTTTTTGGATGGATAAAAAGGAATTAACTTGTATTATTTGTCCAATTGGATGTAAAATATTAATAAAAACCGATGGTAAAAAATTCGAGATAATAAATGGGAATAAATGCAAGAGAGGTATTGAATATGCAAGATCTGAAGCACTTGATCCTAGAAGAAATCTTTGCTCATCAGTTCTTGTTGAAAATGGAAATTGGCCATTAGTAAGTGTAAAAACCTCAAAACCTGTTCCAAAGAATAAAATATTTAAAGTTCTAAAAGAAATTAAAAATGCAAAAGTTGAGGCACCTATAAAACTTGGTCAAATTATAATTAAAAATGTTGCAAATACTGATATTGATATTGTTTCAACTAAAACAATCTGTAAAAAATAAATTTTTCTAATAATATAATTTACATTATCATCTATAGAAGCTCTTTCTATTAAGTTATAGTTATTTTCTATACATAGAGTAAGCATTGGTG
>CAZVNH010000278.1:0-3926 GCA_964628575.1 uncultured Thermoplasmatales archaeon
TTATAAAAATGTATTTGATATTGTAATTTAAGAGGCAAAAAAATGAAGGAAAAAACCAGCGCTACCCATAACAGAAATACTTGAAAGATCAAAAAAATTGGCAATAAAAAGAGTAACAATTGTTGTAATAATTAAACCTTCAATTGGTCTATTCCATACTTTTTTATCTAATATTCTTGGCAATTCTCCATCCTTTGCAATAATATAACTCACACGAGCTGTACCATATAATGTTGCATTGATTGCAGATGAGGTTGAAAGAAGAGCAGCTATTGCAATTAAGATAAAACCACCATTACCAAGAAATGGTCTTGCACTTTCAGCTAAAGCATAATCCTTTGCTGCGACAATATCGCCAATAGCTAAATTACCAACTGTTACAAATGAAATAAGAATATAAAGACCAATGACAAATAAAACAGCTGTATAAAATGCCCTAGGTAAGTTTTTTTTAGGGTTTTTTACATCACTTGATGCATTTGCAATGAGTTCAAAACCTTCATATGCAAGAAAAATAATCATTCCACCAGCAACAATTTCTGGTAGATTACTCCAGTTGCTTGGCTGAACTTGTTGAAGATTTACACTCCATAGACCAACAGATACGAAAATTAATAAAATACTAATTTTTAATCCGACAATCCATTCTTCTGTTTTTCCAACAAAAGATGCACCTAATGCGTTAAGACCTGTAAATAATATAATTACAGTAGTAATAAGTATATGCTTCCAAAATAGTTGTTCTGATGCTGGAAAAAAACTAGCACCATAGCTTCCAAAAGCAAAAGCATAGAGTGATAGCATTACAATATAACTAATCCATAATAAAATATTCATTCCACCAGTAAAAATACCTGTTCCAAAACCTTGATTTAAAAATTCTACAGTTCCACCCTGGTTAGGATATTTAACACTCAACCTTGCATAGGAATATGATGTTATAAGCGCAATTAAACCAGCTAATGCAAACGCTATAGGTGTTCCACCACGACCGAGTTGTACAGCAAGACCAAGTACTGCAAAAATTCCACCGCCAACCATTCCTCCAATGCCAATTGAAACAACAGACCAATAACTAAGAGTCCCTTCTTTTCTCATATTATGATATTCCTCGGGTCTAAACTATTCATGGTTTTATTAACTTATTTCAGGAATTTTATGCGTTTTTCTATGAAATAAGATTTCTTTATGATTAATCAATTTAAATATGTAGATTTTAATATAATCGGTAACCACAAATTCAATCAGAGCATAACCCCAAATAAAACCAGCAAGAGTCCAACCAATAGGTGCCATAACAATACCATATACGGCAATAATTGTTCCAGCAACCTGCGTTATCTCAGCAGTTAATAAAAGAGATAGGGCAGGATAGGGTCTTTTCCAGAAATGATGTTGACCGGTACGTGCAAGATAAATAGTCATATGACCAGCAACAGCTAACTTGAGAAATACAAGAGTCTGTAAGGTTGCTTGATCTAAATGTAAAACACGAAGACCTATTAAAAACAGTCCAAAACTGAAAAACAATCCAGTGGTTCCTAGAAGCGTAGCAATACTAAGTACTTCACGCATATTCCAACGAACTGGTTTATCCTGAACTTTTACGTTATCATAAGCAATCATCATAATTGGAATATCGTTAAGCATTGCAAGAATAACAATCATAATTGCAGTTACTGGATAGAAGGTAAATATGAGGATAGATAATGTAACAAGGAGTAATACACGAATAGTTTCTGCAATTCGATAAATAGCATAGTTATTCATACGCTGAAAAATCTTACGACTTTCTTTTAAAGCATCAACAATAGTAGAAAGACCTGGTTTTGTAAAAACAATATCAGCAGCTGATTTAGCGGCATCTGTTGCACCAGAAACCGCAATACCTGCATCAGATTTTTTCAAAGCTGGTGCATCATTCACACCATCACCAGTCATACCAACGATATGATCTTTATCCTGTAAAAGCTCGACAATATGATATTTATGCTCAGGAAAAACTTGAGCAAAACCATCAGCATTCTCAACAGTTTTTTGCGCTACTTTATCTGATTTATCTAAAAAATCAGAAGCAGTTGTAATATTAGTTTTGAGACCCACCTGTTTTGATATTTCTTTTGCAATAGCAACATGATCACCTGTTACCATTTTAACTGTAACGCCCATAGCTTGAGCATTCTTTATTGTCTCAGCTGAATCATCACGGGGAGGATCATATAATGCTACAAGGCCAGCATACATCCATTTACCTTTTGAATCAGTTTTAGCAACACCTAAAGCTCTGTAACCTTTAGAAGCAAAAGAATTAACTTTCTCATTCACACTATCTGCAATATCTTTATCTTTAGAAACCAATGATAAAATAACCTGTGGAGCACCTTTTGCAACCTTGAATTTATTACCTTTCGAATCCTTAATTATCGCCTCTGTTCTTTTAATGACTGGGTCAAAAGGTTTAAAATCCATTATTTTAAAAGTGTTAAGATTCTTTTCTATATCTTTTAATTCTTTTGCTTTTATGATAATTGCATTATCTATTGGATCTTGATCTTCTTCTCTAGATGCAAGAACACTCATTAAGAGAACATCTTTTTCATCAAAATCTTTAAATGATACTGATTCAGCAAATGTTAACTCGTTTTTTGTAATAGTACCGGTTTTATCAGAACAAAGAACATCAACACCAGCCATTTCTTCAATACTTGTAAGTTTACTTACTATTGCTTCTTTTTTAGCAAGAGCTGTTGCACCAACCGCCATAGTAACAGTAAGAACAGCAGGTAATGCAACAGGAATAGCTGCAACAATTAGAACAAGAGCAAACTGCAAAGTTTCTAAAAGCAGTTCATGACGAAACATTGCAACAAGAAAAACAATAGCTACAAGTGTAACAGCTAAAGCAATAAGGTAATCACCTATTTTAACAACAGCTTTTTGGAAATGACTACGTTTTTTCGTCTCTGCAACGAGCTTTGTTGTTTTTCCAAAAAAACTATTTAATCCTATAGCAGTTGCAACAGCATTCATTTCACCCTGTTTTATTATGGAACCCGAATACGCAATATCACCAATATGCTTTTCAACTGGAAGAGACTCACCAGTTAATGCTGATTCATCAACAAGAAGATAATCCCCCTCTATGAGTTTGATATCAGCAGGGACAATATCACCTAATCTTACTCGAACAATATCACCAGGAATAAGCTCACGTGAAGGAATACTATCCCATTTACCATCACGAAGTACACGAGCTTTCAATGCAAGCTTTTTTTTCAGCATCTCAATAGCATTATCAGCCTTGTTTTCTTGCCAAAAACCAACAATTGCATTAACAAATAACAAAATCGATATTATGATTAGATCTTCCCAATGTTTTATAACTGCAGAAAGTACAGCAGCAATTTCAATCATCCATGGAATTGGACCCCAAAAATAACCTAAAAACTTTAAAACAGGATTAACTTTTTTTTCTGGAAGCTCATTAAAACCATAATCACTACGACGTTTTTCAACTTCGGAATTTTTAAGACCTTTTTTAGTAGTTTTCAGCTTTTTCAGTAAATCATCGGTAGATATTTTTTTTACTTCTTCTGAATCTAATTTCTGATTATCCATATCTACTCCTTCAAATCGTTTTAGTATTATTTTCTCTCCCAATTTTCATAATTTTAAAACTCATGGTGTAAACACTTTTTTATAAAGATTAAAAGTGCGAATAAATTCAGCATGAGACCATGCCAAAGGTAAGGTAATATATGCAATACCCTTAGAAAACATAGGGTGTTTTCTTGTGTTCTCAATCATAACTGCCCGATCCTCACGGAGTAATCCTGCTTCTGAAAAATCAGCAACATATTCTTCAAATTCTTTAACAGTTGAAATATGCTCTGGAAGCAAATTTTCATAAGTATGATCTAATACCC
>CAZVNH010000279.1:0-3908 GCA_964628575.1 uncultured Thermoplasmatales archaeon
ATCTATACCAGGTGCCTGGACCGGCCCTGATGATGTAATAAATGCAATTAATGAGGGAGCAGGTTTCATGCATTTTGCAGGACACAGTAATCCAGCTTCTTGGGGGAATCACCCTCCAGATGACGAGGAACATGAATTTGTCAATGGCATATCTATATTTACAATGCCAAAAATGAAAAATAGTGGAAAATATCCAATTATTGTACTAGGTGGATGTCACAGTACACAATTCAATGTTACAATGTCACATATAATTACAGGCATACTAAAATATGGAATAAAAGGATATTTCTTTAGTAGTCCTCTTAGATTTTATTACTATGAATGGGTTCCAAGAGATATGAGCTCAATGTTTGTACTTAAACAAAATGGAGGAGCAATAGGCGTAATGGGAAATACAGGACTTGGATATGGTTATGTCAATCAAGATGCGTTGGAGGGACTTGGAGGATGGATTGAACCAAGATTCTTCAGAGAATATGCAGAGTTTGGAATAGATGTACTAGGACAAGCGCATGATCAGGCAATTGCAGATTATATCAATATCATCGGAAATGTACACAAAGATCAAATAGATAGAAAAACAATAGAAGAATGGGCACTATTAGGTGACCCAAGTTTAAAAATGGGTGGTTATTAAAAACTACTCTATATTTCCTTCTTTTTTCTTTTTTTTAATAAATTATTATACGTAATTCATAATCTAGAATATTGATATATAAAATTTTTTTAGTAATATCTTTATAATAAGAATAATATACTTACTTGTATCTAATTATATTTGTTGTGAGGATATGGAGGAAATTTCATGAAAAAATGGTATAGTTTATTGTTTTTGTATACTACCATTGTAGTAGTAATAATACCGGTGCAGGGGATATCATTAGTAAAAGAGAATACTTTTAGTAATAAAGAATTAGGTGTTGATGTAATAAAAATCTGGTTTAACTCGGGAGATGAATCAGGAGCAATAACACTTACAAAATGTAATAATGATAAAACACCTTTAAAAACTCCAGAATTTGATATAGATTCGAATAGAAATAACCCAGCAGCCTATGTTAAAAATAATTATATTACAATAAAGGCTAAATTCAAGTCAAATGATTTTACATCCATTTCAATAAAAGCAGTAGGAGACTTCGGTGGACTATCTGAAAAAGAATTTTATTTTAATAATGGGCAATCAGATTGGATAGATTTTACAACAAATGAAGCTATTCCAGATATTATCAAAACACACAATATAGAATGGAATTGGCAATATTATAATAAAAACACTGAATTATGGGAGGATTTTGATACAACATATCACACTATTTATTCATTAAATAAAAAACCTATAACTTCAACGGTATACGAAAATCTGTCAAGATGGACAACAAAATGGTGCGAAGGATTAATAGATGATGATAAAACATTAGCAGATGCAATTATTAATGGTTTTGCAGATGATAAAGTTCTACAATATGGAGGACCAGGATGGGATACAGCTGAAATTCTAAGAACAGGTGATGGTATGTGTGGTGGTATGTCACAAGTTTTTTTTGATGCCTGTGCAACACAAGGAGTAAAGACGATAGGATTTTGTTTTATACTGCATGATACAAATATTTTAGATCCTCAATGCCTATGGAACGGAATTATTTGTCAAGATCCAGGTCTTGGTAGATCAGAACCAGGAGCTGCTTCAATTGAAATGACTTGGAAATGGGTAAATGAAACATATCCATATCCTTCATTTTATGGTTCCAATAATCAAAATGATGATGTAGATGAAGAACATAAAAAGGCTTATATTTTTTACAGATTAGATGGTCATATGGTAAATTTATTAGATTACAATAATGAAATATATCTTTATGATCTTTCTTTTGGAAAAGGTCCATACAATAATACATTTGAAAGTATACCTGAACAGGGTGATTATAGTTCTTCTCAAATACAGAATTTTCGTAAAAATTACCATGATATAGCAGTTGATCATATGAATGGTAGAATCTATTATAAAAATTCAGCTGGAAAAACTGTGTTAGACAGAACATATCTTAGTGTGAAAACCTCAATTATACCAGATGAAATTAACGAAAAAAATCAAATATTATATTCATTAACTCCAATTCATTTTAGTTATCCTATATACAAATCAATGAGTATAGATCTTGGTTATGAATATGAAAAATTTTTCAACGATATTAAAGAAAATTCAGATAGTTTTAAAATATCAAACAACGAAAAAAAGTTAATAGAAAACTGGCTTCAAGATCAAAATATGGAAATTGATTGGTTAGAATTACGTAATGTTATATTAAAACTTGGTAATTTAAAAGGATGTAACAATATATCATATACAAAGAATATTTTAAACCAGGTATTAAATGTAAAAATAGAGATAAATGTACCAGAAAAATATTCACTACCCGGTTTAATGTCACCGCTTAATATGGTAAAAAATGCTGCTATTGCATCTTTAAAATCTCTTGATTCATATAATTATTATAATAAAATACCTATCTTTTCTATAGTAAATGTAAATATATTATATAATAGGTTAGGTATGAATCATTTACTTCCTAAAATAACTAATCAATTTTAATTAAAGATTGTGATAATTTATTTTTTTTGTTTTTCACATTCTGTTATAAAAATTTAAAAACCAATCAAATTTTTATTGTAATACTAACATAATATATATAAACGATACAGAATATATTTATAATATATGTTTAAAATAAAAAAGAAGATAAAAATAATTGTAGTTACATTATTTATTTTATTTTTTCTAATTTTTACTAACTTTACATCAATTGCTTCTTCAAAAAATTATATCGATAGTTATAGTATTAATCATAAAAATTTAAGTCTAAAAAACTCCTTTAATATTGATAATTTAATCCTTAATTTAATGGATAAGGCACATATACCATCTCTTTCTACATGTATTGTTAAGAAAGATGAAATTGTCTGGTCAAATAGTTATGGTTTATCTGATATCGAGAATGATACAAAAGCAACAATTAACACTGTCTATCTTATTGCTTCTATTTCAAAAGTAGTTACTGCTACTGCTATTTTTCAGCTTGCAGAACAAGGTTTGATTAATATTTCTGATAATATTAATGATAAGCTTGATTTTGAGATATATAATCCATATTTTCCAGATGTAAATATTACATATGAAATGCTAATGGCACATAAATCAAGTCTTAATTGGTCACCATATGATTTCTATACTATTTATTATAATAAGGATCCGCCTACTCTTGAATCATGGATATATTCTTATTTTTATGATGAAAATGATGGATTAATTAATGATATTTGGAGAAATTTTGAACCAGGTTCTAAAATGAAATATAGCAATATGGGTTATACACTTCTTGGTCGACTTGTAGAGCTTATTTCTAATATGAGTTTTAACAATTATTGTACAAAATATATTTTCGAACCACTGAATATGAGTAATAGTAGTTTTGTTTATTCAACTCTTGAGGGTGTAAATTTCGCCAAACCCTATATTTATCTTGATGATGAACCTTATGGTTTGTATGTTCCTTTACCATTGTATTCTGTTTGTTTTTATCCTGCAGGTGGTTTATGGACTACTGTTGAAGACCTATCTCATTTTCTCTCTGCACATATGAATAATGGACAATACAAAGGAAAACAAATTCTCAATGAAACCTCAGTTAGATATATGCATGAAAACAGCCTAGGATGGTGGACAATGGAAAAAATATTTTATACACTTGAAGGTCATGGTGGTAGCATGTTTGGATATCTTAGTAGTATGTACTCTATAAAAAACGAAAATATTGGAATAATCATTTTTTTCAACAGAAATCAGTTAGATGATAAGATAAGTGGGTTTTACAATAATTTAATATCATTACTAATTTATATAAAAG
>CAZVNH010000280.1:0-3893 GCA_964628575.1 uncultured Thermoplasmatales archaeon
TAGAGGAATTTTTTTTCATATCGCAGGAATTATTTGTCTAATCTGGTTTATTGTAAGAGTTTTACCAAAACCTGATCGGATATATTATCCATGTCAGCAAATTTCAAAAAATATAGCTGTTGGTTACATAGCATTTTGGAGTGTGCTATGGGGTTCATTGTTTTTTGGTGTGGGTTTATGTATTAGACGTGTTAAACATATTACAACAGCTTTTTTTCCAATTTTTCTTATTGCTTTCGTTTTATTGTTTTCAGTTACAAGTAATATCTATGCTGAAGTTTATATTAATGAAAAAGATGAAATTGAGATATGGGAGCCAATTCCAAATCAACCTATTGGAACACCTATAGGCTCAAATCCTGGAAGAGTTGTTTGGGTTTGGGACCCAGACGCAACAGAAGAAGAATTAACAGGTTTTTGGTGGTATAAAGAAAATAATAATCAAAAAGTACTTGATGAAATGATGTCTAAGGGATTGCAGGCTCTCTCTGGAAAAGATAATGATTTTGAAGCTTGGGATATATTATTTAAATATTTTAACGCAAACCATGGAAATGAAGAGTTAGGTTATCAACCTGGAGAAAAAATTGCAATAAAAGTAAATTTAAATAACTGCTGGCAACCTTTAAGCTATATTACGGTGGACAATGATAGGGATGCAAACCCCTTTGTTGTCAAAGCACTTCTTAGACAATTGGTAAATATTGTAGGTGTCAATCAAGATGATATAACTATTTATGATGCATCAAGAATTATGGGAAACTGGTTTTATGATAGAGTTAAATATGAATCATATCCAAGTCTTTCATTAAAATTGGAATTTCCTGATGTTCATTATGTTGATTCAACAGGTGGAGCATTAGGTCGCGAACAAGTAAAACCTAGTTCTGAGAAAATATTTTTTGCAGATGAATCAGGGTTAACTAAAACACTTCCAACATGTGTTACTGAAGCAAAATACTTAATTAATATGCCTCTTCTTAAACGTCATCCAATCCAACAAGGTGTAACCCTTTCTGGGAAAAACTTTTTCGGAACATGGATAGAACCAGTTGCAAATGTACATAGCTATCATAAATCTGGTTTTATCGAAGGAAATCCAACACCACAAACCGATCTTTTAGCACATGAACATATTGGTGGAAAAACATTACTATATCTTGGTGATGGAACTTTTGCAACCAAAGAGGATCATTGCACAATTGCTAAATTCAATATGTACCCGTTTAACAATGACTGGACAAATAGTTTATTTTTTTCACAAGACCCTGTTGCAATTGACTCAGTAATGTATGATTTTTTACATGCAGAAGGGACAAATCCTTGTGAAGGTTCACAAAATTATTTACATCAATCAGCTGTACCAAATATTGATACTTACGATCCAGAAAATGATGGTTTTTTCTTAGATAAAAGCCTTGGTGTTCATGAACATTGGAATAAATCTGTTGATATATTCTCACCTGATAGATATAGTGGAATTGCTAATAATGGAATAGATTTTGTAACTATCTATGAAGAACAAGATGATAGATCAATAAAAATAATAAAACCTCAACAGAATTATCTATATTATAATAATAACGTATTTATTAAAACTTTAACAACCATAGTTATAGGTGATATAACTGTTAAAACAGAAATAAACTCAGCAGATGCAAATCTTGAAAAGATTGAATTCTATATAGATAATGAATTGATTAATAATATTTCTGAATCTCCATATGAATGGTATTGGGATAAACCAACTAATGGTAAATATCAATTAAAAACAGTTGCATATTTTGATGATGGAAAAACGTGTAGTGATGATATTTTACTTTGGAAATTTACTTAATCTAGTTTATTTACTGTAAATCCTTATAGATATTAGAAGAATATAAAAAATCTTGGTAAAAAAACCGAGTCATTTAGCTCAGTTATATCAATATTATCTTTAGAAATTATATTTTTTGTGCATTCTTCTTGATGATTAATGTAACATTTTGATACCATGTGTCACCCTTTTATAAACACCTACAAATTTATAACTAGTACTTTTATTAGAGGTTGTTTTTTTGAAATATTCAGTATATGGCATAACTACTTCTTTCCATTTATTCACGCTTTCGTTAACATAGTCATAACAGTCGCGACATACTATATATTGTCGACCCTTTGTTGGATGCCGGTAGCTTCTAAAAGCTTTTACTTTTCTACCACATTCCACACATTTTACCATTTTTTTATCACCAATAATTGAATCTTGATATATACTCATAAATTCCCATATCCTATTTTTTTGGCATAATTCTAAAATATGTATAATTTATATACTTTTGACAAATTTGGGGAAAAATATGGGTCAATTAGACATAAAAGATAGAAAAATATTGTATCAACTATATCTTAACTGTCGTCAATCAAACACACAAATAGGTAAAAAAGTCGGTCTGTCAAAACAGGTTGTGGATTATCGTATTAAAAGAATGGAAGAGGAACGAATAATTACTGGTTATCAAACTGTAATGAACTCGTTTAAATTAGGTTATGATATTTATAGATACTATATAACATTTCAAAATGCAAATCAGAATATTAAAAAAGAAATAATTGATTTCTTAATACAGTACGAAGATATTTTTAATGTATATTCTGCTTCAGGTTTATATGATTTAGGAATTGTAATATGGGTAAAAAACCTTAGAAAATTTCAATTATTTTGGGAAGAGTTTAATGATACTTATGGTGATTTCATATCTGATAAGATATACTCTGTGCTATTATATTTCTATATGTATAGACCTACTGTTCTAAATCCAAATTTTGATATATCAGAAAGGAATAAATACATTCAAGTAATCCATGAACCAGTTGTTAAAATAGATAAATTAGATTATGATTTGTTGAATATTATAGTTTTAAATGCAAGAAGACCAATAATTGATATTGCCAAAGATCTAAATTGTTCATCCCAAACAGTTAATTATAGATTAAAAAACTTAATGGAAAAAGGTATAATTAAAACTTTTATTGCTGGAATTGATTATTCAAAACTTGATCTTCAGCAAATAGGTCTTGGAATATGGCTTAGAAAACTTTCGAAGAGAAGAGAGATATGGAAATTTTTTGGAAATAATCCACATGTAACATATATTCTTACATGTGCAGGATATGCAGATATTCAAGTTGAATTGATAATTGATAGTAGAGATTCATTAGAAGATTTAATGAATAAAGTTTCTGAAAAATTTCAAGGTTGTATCAGAAACTATAATTATTTTACAATTAAGAAAAAATATTTGTTTAGAAGCTTACCTGATATGAAATTACAAGAGAAATTGTCTTAATATAAAATTATATAATAAAATCTATTTTCAAATATTTTATATATTTAGTAATATATTCAAATATTAGAGGGAGGTAAAAAATATGAAAAAATTTTTTATAAAAAATATACTAGTTTTTATTATATGTTTTTGTTCCTTTGCTATTGCTTCAGCTAATGGAATGCAGAGCTTTTTAATCGAGAATAACAAAAATGAAATTTATTATTATAATGATGATATAATACTTCCTGTCCCATTAGATATTGATATACCTCTTGAAGAGATTATAATGAAGAGGATGTCTATGAGAAACTTTTCAGAAGAACCAGTTACTGATGAAGAACTATCAACAATTCTTTGGTCTGCCTATGGTCTACGAGACAATGGAGAATTAACAGTTCCAGAATTCAATGGGAACCATGCTTGTGTAATTTATGTTTTAAAAGAAGAGGCAGTTTATACTTATAATCCAGATGCTCATTCTTTAGTTTTTTATAAGGAAGGTGATTATAGATCTATTGTTAGTCATCAATATGAAGCTCCAATTAGTTTAGGTCTATGTTGGGATACTGATAAAGCTGATGC
>CAZVNH010000281.1:0-627 GCA_964628575.1 uncultured Thermoplasmatales archaeon
AATTTGCAAGTTTTGTATCATTTTCAGTATTAGTAGTTAAATCAAATGTGATATCTACTCCTATTACTTTACTTTGATTTAAATACTCTATTACATCAGCAACATACTCTCTAGGCCATGGCCATAAGCCTAATTCATCAAGGCTCTTATCATCAATTTCTACAATTACGATATTCTTATCTGTTTCACTTGGATAATAAAAAGAATCTGAGACCTTGTATTCCCATGCTCCTAAAAAACCTGAAAAAAAAAGGAGCATTGCTATAATTGAAATGAATAAAGAGATAAGAAGAGTTTTAGCAAGTTTATTTTTTAAAATACCTGGTAACATATATCATCGGTTTAAGGTAAATTAAGTAGCTCTTCAATCCAATCTTGTGCTTCAGGTGGAATAAGGTCATTATAATAGCCTAAAAGATATCCATCAATAAAGGTTTCAATTATATCATCTGTTAAATTGTATTTTTCTTTCCATTCAGGTATATAATCTTTAATTTTATCATATATTACTTGTTTCTCATTTTCTAAAGTATCTTTATCTTTTTCTATAAATTTGATTACCCATTCGTCCTTTATAATAGGTTTTTTATCTAATGGTTTATCTAATTTATCTGGATAAATTATTAC
>CAZVNH010000281.1:637-3869 GCA_964628575.1 uncultured Thermoplasmatales archaeon
GTGTTGAATCAACAAATATGCCTTTATCGGTTCTTGTTACATTAACAATTCCAAAACCAACACTTATTCTTGTTGTTCCATTTGGTAAAAGATAAACATCAAAAGATGTTCCCCTAACACTAGCTATTGTCGTTGGAGTTTCAACGTTATAACTGTCTATTCCACTTATCTTTGAAACAGTACTCCAAGTTCTACCAGCATCTTGTTTTATTGTGACACTAGTTATATCTTCATCAATAATTTCCTTTATACTTACTTCTGTATTATTATCAAGCCATATTATGCTACTCTCAAAAAATATGATATATGCAGATGTACTATCTCCTGTTTTAACAGAATCTGATTGATATAATAATGTTCCATTTTGAGCTTCCATCCATGATTTTCCTTCAGATTTGACTTGGACATAACCATGTTCAATAAATAATTCGGCTCTACTCTCGGTTTCAGAAGCTGATGTTAAATCTACTACATCTAAATTTAGAGAAACTAAGATAGGTCCAAGAATAACTAAAATAACTATTATAGGTATAATTATACGAGCTTTTTTATTTGTTAATATTTTATTTAATAAATTAGATTTATTATCGTTTTCTTTTACATTATCTTTTGTTGATTTTTCTTCTATTGTTTTTTTATTAGATTTTTTTTTCGGTGTTCTTTTTGCCTCTTTCCCCATTATTTAAAGTTATTGAATATATATATAAAAAGTTTTGCAGTACCAATTTTTTTGTTATAATTATATGATTTCTGTAAAAATATTGTTAATATCTATACATTCTTTTGGAAAAATTTTTAAACGTTGTAAAGATGCAAAATTGATAAAATGTACGGAATTGTTTATTTTAACTTTAGTGGAAGTAAGGAAGAATTTAAAGAGGCTAAAGAAACTTTGGAAAGTGTAGCCAAAAAATTTGATGGATTGGAGCTAGTTGATATATTAATACCATCAAGTGATTGGAACTATGCTGCTCTTATGAAATTTAAAAGATTTAAGACATTTACGGATTATATTAAAAAGACAAGAGAGGAACCTATTACTTTTTTTGCCAAAAGAGGACTTCATCCTCCACCAAAAAAACTAGAATTATTTGTTGACATTGATCATCTAGAGTAAATTTTTTTCCTTATATTATTCTTTTTAATCTACTAAGATATTTTTAAAAATGAAATAAAAATTTATAACATTTGTAACAAAAAAATAGAGAAAATTAATTAAGAGATAGTTTTATCTTTATATTATATTCTATGATGTTTGAAAGATGGGAGGTCAATACATGAAGATTACTGAAGCTGAAGAATCCGATGTTAATCAAATTATGGATCTTTTTATAAAAATTTATGGCAAAGATTATCCTTTTCAGAAATTTTATGACACCAAATGGCTTACAAAAAGTATATATTCCGATGATAATCTTATTATTGTTGCTAAGGACAAAAATAAGATTATTGGAACCGGATCAGTTTTTCTTACTGCTGGTGGTTTTTCAGATTTGATAGGTGAATTCGGACGTCTTGTAGTAGATCCTGAATACAGTCGAAAAGGAGCTGGTACTGAAATTACCAATGGATTAATTGAGTCAGTATCAGAGATGATCCAATTTGGCTTTGCAGAATGTAGAGCTGTGCATAACGGTGCACAGAAGATTTGTGAGCGGTGTGGATTTTCCCCAACAGGATTTGAGCCAAATAAATACCATTTTGCAAATACACGTGAAAGCGTGGTTTTTGTTACAAAACTCTTTGGACCTGCACTATCTTTAAGACGGAATAATCCTCATGTTATTGCAAGTATTTATCCTGTTGCAGCAAAAAGTATGCAAAACCTTGGTTTAGAAGTAGATCTTATTGTTGAAGATGAGGTTGAAAGTTATCCAATGGAGAAATTTTTTCAATCAGATGAACTTCAATCCGCAGGAGGAGTATCACCACTTCTCCGTATTGAACGTGGACGATTGAAAAATCCTGAAGTATTCGGAAATTTAAGCCTTAGTTATGGTTTTTTTAAAATTGCTACAGATCAAGCGCATTACTTAGTAGCAAAAGAAAAAGGTGTAACTCTTGGTGCAATTGGTTTTACTGTTGATGATATTGATAAAAAGGTAAAGGTACTTGAACTTATTGAGTTTGATGATGAAGTAAAAGGATTTTTACTTGCAACATTGGTTAAATTAGCTATGGAAAAATATAGTGCCAAATATATTGAAGTTGACGTAAGCGCATATTCTACAAGAATGCAGATTACATTAGATAGATTAGGTTTTATCCCAGTAGCTTACTGTCCCTCGATGGTATTTAGAGGAGTTGAACGACTTGATGTAATACGTATGGCTAAACTAAATTTTTCCCCTGATGTAAATAATTTAAGACTAATTCCTATGGCTCAAGATATCTTCAAATTAGCAATGAAAGATTTAGAAATTAAAAAAATTGGTATGGAAATAACAGAAGTAACAAGACAATCTGATATATTTAAAGGTTTATCTGATGGAGAGCTATCTCAACTTGCACAGATATGTAAAATGGTTTCTTATCCTGCTGGTAAGACTATATGTACTGAAGGTGAATGTGGAAGTGATATTTTTGTTCTTGCAGAAGGAAAAGCTACAGTTTTAGCTAGAAGAACAGGTAAGAAAAAATCAATAATAGGGTCTATTAGTCAAGGAGAGATTTTCGGTGAAATGTCAATTATTGAAGATAAACCTCGTGTTGCCGATTTAGTTACTGATGTTGATTCAAAACTGGTAGTAATAGATAAGTATGAATTTGAAAATTTAATGAATAGAAATAATCATTTAGGAAAGTTAGTAATGAAAAATATGGCAGTTGGACTTTCAAGAAAATTAAGACGAGTTGAATCTTAAAATAAATTTAATATATATTGATATAAAAATAAACCGGAAGAGTTTTTAAGAAAACTGCGATGCAATAGAATAAATGGGGGTTTATTAATTGAAGATAACCATTCTCGGTGCTCATAATGCAGAAACTAAGAATACAAGGATGATAACATTATTGATCGATGATGTATTAGCAATTGATGCAGGATGCCTCACATCTGAACTTACTTTTTCTGAGCAAAAAAAAATAAAAGCAATTTTGCTAACACATGGACATTATGATCATATCAGAGCAATACCAGCTTTTGGTTTTAATAATCGAGATCACACGACAAAAGTTTTTGCTTTGACTCAGACCTTAAAAATCTTATCGTCACATCTTACTGATGGAG
>CAZVNH010000282.1:0-3866 GCA_964628575.1 uncultured Thermoplasmatales archaeon
TAACTCATGATCTTTCATTATCAGAGGCATTTATTGCTGCTATTGAGTTTGCCTCTGACTGGGAACCAGTTGATGAATATGTTGATTTGAATCAAGCAGGTAAACCATGCATGGTTACTGATATTTATCCAAATGAAAATGAGGGTAGAATTGTCTTAGATGGCTTTCATCCTGAAAGAAATGTCTGGTGGGGCGGTCATTTTGAAGAAGCAGAAGATAATAATGATAACTATATTGCTGAAGGATTTTTTACACTTACAGATTACATTCCTTTTGATGAAACACCTGAAGATGAAGACACATATACCTGGTGGATCGTTAGAAGAGAAATAGCATGGGCGGCAAAAGTTCCAGATACTGATTTACCACCAATTGAATAATCAATTAGATTATATTTAGAGAATAATATACTCCTCTATTTTAATTCTTTAATGCACTTCAAAAATTAAAAATAATTTTTTATCTAATATGGAAAAATTGTGCTATAAATTATATAAATTATAAAAATAAAACATTCTTGTAAGGTATAGATAAATGTAGGTTTATGTTATGTCAATTACAGAAAAAGATATTTTAAATTTAACAAATAGAAAAAAAATTTATAACCTTTTGTTAAATAATCCTGGATTACATCTAAGAGAAATTTCTAGAAAATTAAACATTCCCAAGACAACAACTGATTATCACCTAAGATATCTTGAGAAAAAAAATTTAGTTAAATCTGAAATAAAAGGAAAATATACATTATATTATGTCGGTAATACTATTGGACGTAAAGAAAAAAACATATTAAAACATCTGAGATATGACATATCCCGTAGAATATTATTTTTGACTTTTATTTATGATGAAATATATGTTGAAGAAATAAGTATGGCTTTAGATATTCCTAGCACAACTGTAATTTATTATTTAAAAAAATTAACGAAATGTCAGTTATTAGATTCCTATAGATATAAAAGAAGAATTACTTATTTTATAACAGACAGAGATTATATCTATAATTTATTTATTAAATATGAGAATAGCTTTAAAGAAGATTATTTTTATTCCTCATTTTTGTTTTATATAAATAATTATAGATATGATAAAAGACTACCTGTAAAAAATACACATAGTAGATTTGATTCTTCTGATATTATTTACGAAAAAATTTTTGACTTATTTCCAATTCCTTTTATGTGTTAATTCTAATTTACTTATATTGGCCTAAATCTAATGATCTATAAATTTTTTTATATTATTTTTATAATTTATTCTATATAAAAATGATATAGAAGAGATGAATATGGATAGGCTAAGAAATATACAAATAAACTTACTACAAAGATTTATTGAACGGTTTCCAAGATTATTTCAATTTTTTAATTACCTTATAATTCTTTAGTTTAATAATTTCTACTAATTCACTTGCACTCTTGATTACGACATCTGTCATTTTACCTGACATTTTAGCGGGTTGTATTCCTATTAATAAAGTTTTATCTACATATTTGTTTAGATAATTTATAATTACAGAAATTGGAATACCATGTGTACTAATTGTCATTTCACTGATTTTTTCCTTTGGAACTATTCTAATCTCACCAGGTTTTAGTCCCATTTCTATTGCGTCAATGATTATTAGATTATCTGGTTTTTTTTGTTTAATAACACCTGTATAGTTTTCTGGTGTAGTACAACAATTTATCACTTCAATTTCTGCTTTTTTTAGTAAATTAGCAATATATGGTCCTACTGAGTCATCGCCACCATCACGATTACCAATGCACATTATTAGATAATCCATGTTAAAAACCATATTTTTTATGCTTTTTTAATAATTCCCCGCGCAGCAATTAAACCTGTTGCAGCACTTGCAACTATTCCACGTGATAGTCCTGCTCCGTCTCCAGCGACAAAAAAGTTTGGAATATTTGTTTCAAGATTATTATTAACCATAAATCTCATTGAATAAAATTTAATTTCTGGTGCATAGAGAAGTGTTGAATCTGAGTTAACTCCAGGTATTACTTTATCTAGTTTTTCAAGACCTTCGAGTACGTTTTCTACTATTCTATGAGGAAGTGCCATTGATATATCACCTGGTGTTGCATTTTTTAGAGTTGGTTTTACAAAGGATTTTTCAATTCTGCTATTTGTTGAACGTCTCCCATTTTTCAAATCCTCAAGTCTTTGAATAATCGGCATTTTACCGCCAATTGTTGTCGCAAGTTTTGCAATTGACGCACCATATTCAGTTGTATTTTCGACAGGTTCAGTTAATTCAACTCGTGTTAAAAAAGCAAAATTTGTGTTTTCTGATTTATCAGTATTACTTGAGTGGCCATTTACACCGATATATTCTCCATAGTCCTCCATTACTACAAAACCATATGGACAAGTGCAAAAGGTTCGTACAAAATCATCATAGGTCGGAGTATAAATATGGAATTTTGGATCCCAGGCATATTCAATTATATTTTCCATTACGACAGCTGGAACTTCAACTCTCACACCAATATCAATAGGTGCAAAAGAAGTAGTAATATCAAGACGATTTGCCTCGTTATTTAACCAATCTGAACCAGATCGTCCTGTAGCTGCCAAGACAAACTGTGTAAGAATTTTTTCATTATTTAAAATCAATTCAAATGATCCATTTTGATTATTAATTTGCTTTATCTCTGTATTTAACAAAAAAGTTATACCTTTATCTTCTAAGAATTTTTTAAATGAAGAAATAACTTCAGGTAATTTATCTGAACCTATATGACGCTGAGGAATAGGAATAAACTCTATACCCTGGGAGGCTGCTAATTTTTCAAGCTCTGCCGAATCCTTAAAATACATTTTCTTAGATGCGCCATGTCTTAAAAATAAAACATCAATTAATGACACAAGCCTTTCTGCTGATTTTTTAGACACAAACTCTTCAAGATTTCCACCAACATCGGGTTTAAGATTTAATTTTCCATCAGATAAACCTCCGGCACCACCAAGACCACACAGAATGTTGCAGGGTTTACATTTCAAACATCTTCGATATTCTGATGCAGATGGACATATTCTATTTTTTACATCTTTTCCTTTATCAACTACTAATACCTTTAAGGTAGAATTACACGCAAGTTCATATGCTGCGAAAAGACCTGCAGGTCCTGCACCGATAATTACTACATCCCAGTTCAAGCAAACTCAAAACAAGTATATTACTTAAAAAACTTATGAATAAAAAAATTAGTGAATTTTATTCTCCTTCAAACTCTACAACTGAATAGATGTTTTCTCCTTTTAATTTGTCTCTTCCATTTAAATCTACTAGTTCAACAATAAATGCGCATTCAACAATTACTCCACCAAGTTTTTTAACAAGATTACGTGCAGCACTTGCTGTTCCAGCAGTGGCAATCAAATCATCAACAATTAAAACTCTATCTCCTTTATCTATTGCATCTTTATGAACTTCAATTTTATCTTTACCATATTCAAGTGTGTATTCTTCTGATTCACATTCTGCAGGAAGTTTACCTGGTTTACGAATTGGTACAAAACCACAACCCAGTAGGTAGGCAAGAGGTGCACCAAAGATAAAACCTCGTGATTCAATTCCTATTACTTTATCGATTTTTTTATCTTTATATCGGTTATATAAGAGATCGATTGTTTGTTTGAAACCCTGAGGATCTTTTATAAGAGTAGTTATATCTCTAAACATTATTCCTTCTTTAGGCCAATGTGGAACAGTTCGAATTTTTGATTTAATTGAATCTGATAAATAGTAGATACTTTTTTTCTCAGCCATAGTATTCATCTACCAACATTTTTAATGTTAATCGGTAAAGCAAAAAACTTTTTTAGTACTTTCTATTCGCAACATTTGTGAC